>JAFCFF010000047.1 GCA_017608775.1 Candidatus Iainarchaeum sp.
CAAGGCACTCACAAGAAGTGTTGGAAATGCCTTACAGGATTTTGTAAAGAAAGGCGGAAACCTAATAATCATCAAGGACTCAGGAATTTTCCTACAGTCTGGAAGACTCATAGACCCTGGCGTTGTTGGATGGGAGGCAACCCTAGGAGACATAGTTCCTGTTTCCTGTGAGCTCGACGAGTTGGGAGTTAACGGCTGTTTGAAAAACATTCCAATAACAGGTAGAATAAGGAGCGAGGACGTTGACCATCCTTACACAAAGGGAATTGACATCTATCCATTAGAACCAAACCTGCTGAACTTCACGATAAAGCAGGTACAGCTAAAAGGAACCCCGATTGCAAGCTTTGAGGTTGTGGATCCATCAACAGGCGAGTTTACGTTCCAGGACATAGCAATAGCAGAAAAAAGAACCCTGCTTGGTAGGGTTGTTTACTTCAACTACAGCCCTGCAAAGTCAGTAAAAATATTTAACGATGTTCTTAGCGAACTAACAGAATAACAAGGAGGTGCATTAGATGGAAGAGAAAGCTGAGAAGAAAAAACCTGTTTCTGACAAGAATGAAATTCTTGTTGGGAAAAAGGACACAAAAAACTATGTCTTAGCTGCCCTGACGCTCTTCAACACAGGATCAAAGGAAGTTATGGTCAAGGCAAGGGGAAGAGCTATATCCAAGGCGGTTGACGTGGCGGAAATCCTGAAAAACAAATTTCTTACTGACGTAAGGATAGAAAACGTTGAGATTGGGACCGAGGAAGTCCAAAACGAGGACGGAACCAAGCTAAATGTCTCAACAATCCAAATTAAGCTGAAAAAATAACTCTCTTTCTTATTTTTCTTTTTTTTGAAAAAAACTCTTGAAAAAGCTTTTTATTTTTTCCTGGAGTTTCGGCCTTACCGGAGCCTCTCCTGCCTTTTTCTCTAGCTCGCCAAGTTTCTCATAAAAAGGAGACAGTCTTTCCTTCAAAGTCCCCTCAACAACATCAAAACTCTCCCTAAACTTTTTTGTTGTTTTTATTATAAATGTATTTTGATACTGCTTTCTCTGGATAATTCCTTTTTTTGTCAACTGCTTTATGTTTTTATAAACAATGTTTCCTCTTAGCTTTACAAGCAGGGATTGTTTTATGGGTTCCTTTAGAGCAATTATAAGCAGGGTTTTTAGGTCTGACTTTGAAAGTAGGGAGGGCTGGAAAAACAAAAGCCTTTCCCTAAACTTTTCATCTATGTCTATCCAAACCACTCTTCCGTTGTAGTAAACCCTTGTAAGAGATTTTTCCTTTTTATAAAAATCGTTGAGCATTTTCACATATTCTTCAAGCTCCTCCTCCTTAAGCTTTAGGTTTCTTTTTACCTCCATTGCATTTAGGGGTTTTTTGGCAAGAATAAGTAACGCCTCAAGAACTCTTCCTTTATTCATGATCCTGCCCCGAGAATTTCTATGTAAATTTCCCCAAATATCGAATCCTGCCAGGCCAAAATCTTATTTTCCGACACAAGATAAAGGATTGCCGTGAAGTAATCGATTTTCTCCTCTAAGCTTTGCTCTCTTGAGAGAACAGAAAAAAGAACAACATTCTCCCTTAATTTCTTAGAAAGTTTTTTTATTTTTTTCAAAACTACAGGCATTATCTTTTCTATCTTCTCGGTATGCATAAAGGCAGCCCTATCAATCGTTGGTCTGTATTTTTTTAGCCTTAAAACTCTTTTTTCCCCCTCCTGAATTGTTTTCTCAATAATCTTTACCAGATCGTCTAGGCTTATTCCGCCTTCTTTTCCCTCTTTTTTGGAAATTGCTTTCTGCAGGAGAGAATAATCCTCAACCCGAATATCGGCTAAGACAGCTTCCTCTCCTTTCTTTTGCTCTAGTCCATACTCTCTCAGAATCTCATCCAAGCCCTTTCTTAGATAGGACGCCTTTAACCTTAAAAGCAACGAGGCAAGAAGAATTGCGTTTGCAGACACAATTAAGTTTTCCTCCTTTATCTTTTTTATATATTCTACGTACTTGTCGGTCAGAAGAGAAATATCTATGTTCCAGGGATCCAACTTGTTTTTTTTAACCAGGTCAAGTATTATGGTTTTCCATGATGGAATCTCAACAACGCCAAGAAGTCTCTCTTCTATCTTGCCCTTTTTTAGGCTTAGCTCCTTGTAGATTGGTGTTAGGGAAAAATCAGTTTCCATAGGGAAATTAAGAGGGAAGAAATATAAATAACTTTTCCAATTAGTTTTCTTACTGTGAGAAAAAAGAGAGGGAATCTAAAGGAAAGGTTAAGGGATGTTCTCAGCCCAGTCGAGATAGAGGAGCTGAAACGAGCCTATGACATCTTGGGAGAGATAGCTATTGTTGAAATTCCTGATTCTCTTAAATCCAGGGAAGGATTGATAGGCAGGGAAATTCTCACCTTCAACAAAAACATCAAGGCAGTTTATAAAAAAGTGGGAAGAAGAAAAGAAGTGTTTAGGGAGATGGACCTAAAGCTTCTTGCAGGGAGAGACAGAGAAACAACAACCTACAGAGAGCATGGCTGCGTCTTTAAATTTCATTTCAAAAAGGTTTTCTTTTCCCCAAGACTAAGCACCGAGAGAAAGAGAATAGCCGACCAGGTTAAAGACA
>JAFCFF010000048.1 GCA_017608775.1 Candidatus Iainarchaeum sp.
TGCTGCAGCGGCAGTTTTTATAAATAATTCAGGTAAAAAAAGGGAGATAACTTCATGGGAAAATTCGTTGCTATCATCGGAGGATTAATCGCATTGTCGGGAGGAATCTATCTTGCCATTTTCGTATGGTGGCGTGAATTCTATGAACTCGTGTTCGGTTCCATCCCCCCCTTGCTTTTCCTTATTGGCCTGATCGCCCTCATCGCTGGGATCAGCAGCATAAAAGACAAAAAGAGAATAGAAAAACTAGAGGAAGAAACTCCAGAAGCAGAAACAGAAGAATAACGCGAGTTTTCACACGCCTGGTTCCACTCTGGTATTTTTGCCTATAACCAGGGACAGCTTTATAAAAACCTTGACATGCTCAATGTATCTGTGTTATATGTAATTTGATTACAAATTACAGGAGCCAAGATTATGACAGACAAAGATACAAAAAAAGAAAAAGGACCATTTGATGAGTTCGGGGATCAAGTAGAAAAATTCGCTGTTAAAACGGCGGACTCCATCAGAAAGGTGATCGACAGAGCCCTCGCATCGAGAAACACGGTTTTGACGATCAGGGTAAACGATATTAGCAACAAGAAGCTCAACATGCTCGTTGAAGCCGGCCTGTTTAAAAGCCGCTCGGAAAGTGCAGCTTTTTTGATCGAGGAGGGCATCAAAAGCCAAGGAACATTGTTTTCAAAGATAACCGATAAACTCAAAAAAATGGAAAAAATCCGAGACGAACTCAAAGACATCGTTTCCAAAGAAATCGAGAGTGAATCGGCAGCGGGGCCAAAAAAGAAAAAATAGCCTGGTTTACGCCGTTTTTTGAATATGATATCATTTTTGTGTGACATCTTTCATCGCTGCAGCATTAACAGTTCTTTCTTTCACCTTGCCGACAGCCACACAAAACATCGAAAAAGCATTTCTTCAAAACAACTCCAAGCTGCTTTTTGAACTCTTTTCCGCTCAAAATCCGATCAATATTTCTCTTCCTGAACCGATTTATTTTTCTGATCAACTTTCTAGCCAGCAAGCTTATTTTGTTTTCAAGAACATTTTTTCATCTTACTCCACATTTGAATTTTATTCAGGAAAAAAACCACAACCCTCCGAAAATAACAACCATATCTACCAGGCCAGATGGTCCTTTCGAGACAAAAAAAATAACGATCAATACCTTTTTTATATCTTTTTTTATCTGATAAATGAAAAATCAGGGGAAAACAAGCCATCAAAAACAGGTTGGAGAATCACAGAAATCAAGGCAAAAAAGATTTGAGAAAAAAAATATTTCTTGCCTTTGCAGTGGGCACCGTCCTCGCTGTCTTCCTTTACTTGCTTTCCTTTTTTCTCCCCTCCTTGTTCTTATCCCATTATTATGATCGAAGTCTCAATCAACTAAAAAACACCGCAGAGTCGATAAAGAGGGATTTCACGCATGTTTTGGCAAAACTCAACAGCACGAAAAACCGCTTAATGGAATCCCCCCTTCCGGATACGAGCGAAGAATTATTCGCTCTTTTCAAGCGCCTTAACCTCAACCCCGAGGTGGAGGGAATCAGCTACTGCGACGAGATGGGGTATCCCATTCTCTGGATGGGTAATATCACCGATTTGAACAGCATCGATCGCCGCGACGGAAAGGGCTATTCCTTCCAGAATGAAGAGTCCTCCCTTCTCGTCCGAAACAAAGCCTCGGTCTATCTCGTTCTTGTTAAACAAATTCCCAATAGGGAGTACATCGTTTTTTTTAAGTTGGTCGCATTCCTCCCTCGATTCAAAACACCCTACCTCCAAGAATATCATTTTCTAAGCCACAAGCTGCTGCAAAACAGCGATATCGAATATTATGATTTCCGGGATGATGTATCTGGACTAGAGAGAATTTTTTCCAGACATAAAGACGAATACGTCGGAGAACCTGGTCTCCAGGGCGAAATCCAAACAATCATCTTTCCGTTGAGAAACGAGGGCAACAAAATTGTCGCCACCGTCAATCTCAGTTCCCCATCTCGAACATCAAAGATCGCTGATCTGCGAGAACGGATACTCCTGTTCTCTTACATTCTTCTAGGATTATCCCTTATTTTATTATTCATCCACTTGATTAAATCTCCCTCTTTTGCCAGCGAACGAAAATTTCTGCCTGGATTGTTGATCATCCTGACATTAGGGGGGCTGAGGTTGTTTTTTTTTCTTCTAAGCAATTTGGAAAAAATCCAATCTCTGCCGATTTTCTCTCCTTCTTCAGCGGGTTTCCTGTCCGTTGGGAATTTCACTCGATCTCCTGCGGATATCTTTTTGACTGCGTTATTTCTTTTTTTGATTTTCGGTTGTGTCCTGTTTTATGCCCAAAACCATATCCTTAAGGCCAAGCCGAAAAACACCCTGTTTTTGCCTCTAATATCAAACATTTTTTCGGTGACTGTTTCCCTTGTCCTCCTCTACATATTTCAGGCTTTCATGGAACGTGTTGTCTACCACTCAAGCCTGAACATTATCGGTTTTTCATTTAAGCCTTGTTTTTTTCTCCTCCATCTCAGCATTTTCCTTCTCTTTCTGA
>JAFCFF010000049.1 GCA_017608775.1 Candidatus Iainarchaeum sp.
TCAGGGAAACCCCCATACAACAAGTATTCATTAAGCGCTTTCTCTATCCTGCCAATCCCTGCAGTGGTGTTTTTAACACTAATGCCTTTGAATGCGAGAAATTCAGAAAAAGACAAAGGAAACAACTCGAATGAAAGAATCCTGCCCCTCAAAGGTTTTGGCGGGAGAATCAGGCTTTTCCTGCTGCTGCTAACCACTATCTTCAACTTGCCTTTAAGCATTTCATGGTTTCTAGCCAGCCAACCATCCCAATCCCTGCAACTCGTTATCTCATCTAAAAAAAGAAACCCCTCGTCTCCAAACCATTTCAAAACACCATCCAAAACATTGGGCAAATCTTTCAACCTTTCATCCTCTAAGTTAACATAGCCTCCCTTAACTTTGCCCAAAGCAACCATCTGATTCAACAACATTAAAATACTGGACTTCCCGGCCCTTCTAATGCCAGTAACAGCAACAACCTTAAGCTTAGCGTTATCAACAACCCACTGCAAATCAACAGCTCTGCCCCTCAGTTCTTTATCCAAAGAGTAAGAATTCCATTCAACAAAAAATGACTCCAAAAAACCGCCTAAAAATTGTTTTCATACAGAACAGCTTTTAAACATTTCTGTTCCACAAAAAAACAACTTGCCCAAGCATCCCTTGGAGTATTTGCTCACATGAGGCAGGGCTGGTTATAGCGGTTGCTGTTTGCGCAGCGTTTTTGGGGAAGGGGAAGCGGTGAGCCTTTTTTTATTCAAGTAGCCATTTCCATATTGGAGTTACTGTGATTTTTTTGTTTTCTGTTTTTAGTTCTTTTTCTTGGTTGAAGGTTAGGATGGTTCCTTTTTTGAGGTTGAATTTTTTTAGTGCTTCTATTAGCCCTTTTGTTTCTCTTTTTTTGTTTTTTTCGTTTAGTTCATAGCATACTTGGATTGCATTTGTTATTTTTGTTCCCTTTTTTATTATGAAGTCGCACTCGTTTTTGTTTTTAAAGTAGAATGCCTCTAGGTTTTTTCTTTTCATTTCTTGCATGACTGTTGCTTCTAGCACCTTGCCTTTGTCTGGTGAAAAGCTTGAGGAGAGGAAGGTCTGAAAAGCGTTGTCAGCTAGGTAGACTTTTTTTGGGTTCATTAACCTGGTTTTTGCCGAGTAAGAAAATTTTTGTGTTGAGAAAATGAAGAAGCTGTCTTCAAGATGTTTTAGGTAAAGTGAAATGGTTTTTTTACTTGCCTTTATTCCTTTTTCTTTTAAAATTTTTTCAAAGGAGGAAATGGAAAACAAGCCAGCATTGTTATTCAGCACATAATTCATCATCATTTCAATTACATCAATGCTTTCTATTTTGTGTCTTTCCACAATGTCTTTATAGAAAATTGTTTCAAAATAAGATTTAACCAATGCCTTCTTTGCCTCAACACCTGCAGTCATAGCAACACGCGGAAAGCCACCATAGCTAACGTATTCATTCAAGTGCCTAAGCAACTCGCCCTTTCTTTCACTGAATTGAACCTGTTTATCGAAAGCAAAACCTTTAAGGTGCAAAAACTCCCTGAAAGAAAAAGGCAATAGAAGAATACTTGTGTACCTTCCCCTTAACTCAGTAGCAATCTCTTTGCCTAACAGCTTAGATGAAGAGCCACTGACCACTATGCAATACTTGCCTTGATTATGCAATCTTCTAACAAACTTACTCCAGTTAGGAATCTCCTGGACTTCATCAAAAAAAAGGTACCGGAGCTCCTTATCAGTCAACTCCCTGTGCGCAACAAATAACTCATCCAAGTCAGCAGGAGTTAAGCCAACAAGCCTGTTGTCCTCGAAATCTATAAACAAAATCTCTTCCTTTGATGTTTTTTCAAGCAAACCACTTAAAACATGCAACATTAAAAACGTCTTGCCAACTCTCCTTGGCCCAATAATGGCATGGACCTCCTCCTTGTTTAACACCAATTCAACCTCTCTCGGCAAAGAGCTAGGAATATCCCTCTCAAACCATTCAACAATCAAACGCTTGAAAACATCCTTATTCATAGATAAACCTATTACAAAAAAACAATTTAAAAATGTTTCTCACAGGAAACAATCAAACAAAAAAAAGTTTCCTACATAAAACATTAATTTTGAAAAGAAAGGCCCAGGTTTCCTTGGAGTATTTGCTCACATGAGGCAGGGCTGGTTATAGCGGTTGCTGTTTGCGCAGCGTTTGTGGGGAAGAGAAAGCGATGAGCCTTTTTTTGAAAGGAGAGGTATGAAAAGATTTTTCATTTCTTTTTGTATCCAAATAGTTTGTTGTAATCGCTATGGTTTTTAACACCCAAAATGTCGAGCAGGACTTCAACGATTTTTATTTCGGTTATGACTTGGCTGCTTCTTACTGTGTACATCATCCTCCAGTAGAGAGCCAGGTTGATTTTCCACAGGTTGGTTATCTTGTATTTTTTTATGTATTCCTTTGGAATGAGTTTCTTTTTAATTGGGGTCCCCGCTTCATAATTTAGCTT
>JAFCFF010000050.1 GCA_017608775.1 Candidatus Iainarchaeum sp.
CCCAACCAAGGAACATAGAAGACATGCTGACTTTATTGTTAGGGATTTCAAAAAAGTAAAATCTGTTTTGAGATCTTTTTTATAATAAACTAAAGGATTGTTTGGAATACTGGAAGCAGGGGGAGGTAAAAACACAAAACTTTTGATTTTTAACCAGGCAAGCCAAAAACAACATAAAAACTAACATTAAAAAACTTCAGGGGAAATTTACAGACCTAAAGCTTATTTAAGAAGTCTCAACAGTTATTACATCATGGCAGATGAAAAAATAAAAAGCGAGGGAGAGGAGGATATCTATAAGGAGTTAGAAAATATCTCGGGAGAAGAGGAAAGTCTTGTAAAGAAGTTTGAGGAATTTTTAAAGTTTTACTATGGAAAAAAAATCGAGAGCTTTTCAGAGCAGTATCCAGAGAAAAAAAGCCTGGAGATTGATTTTGAGGATCTGGAGAAATATGACCCAGAGATTGCTGACGCCTTACTTGAAAACCCTGATGGAATTCTTTATTCCTTTAGAGAAGCCCTGAAAAACATGGATATCCCAAACCTAGATGTTGTTGACTTTAACATAAACATAAGAATTTTTAACCTGCCAAAAGACAAAAGTCCCTTGGTTAGGGATATCACCGCAAGCCACCTAAACAAACTTATCTCTGTTGAGGGAGTTGTAAGACAGATAACCGATGTTTTGCCAAAGCTAAACACAGCTGTCTGGGAGTGCCTAAGCTGCGGGGAAAGGATTACTTCCTTACAGGGGGATACAAAGGAAAGCCCTGTGTATTGCTATGTTTGTAAGGGAAAGAAGTTTAAGCTTATTCTAGAAAAGAGCGAGTTTATCAACTTTCAAAAAATGCAAATACAAGAGCCTTTGGAGAATATAAAAGGAGGAGAACAAGCAAAAACCCTGGAAATTCATGTAAGGGACGATATTGTAAACAAGGCATATCCAGGGGAGAAGGTAGAGATAACAGGAATACTGAGGCTAAGGCCTCCAAGAAAAGGTAGGGGAAGCGTATATGAGAGATACTTAGAGGGAATGCATATCAAAAAAACAGAGCAAGAGTTTGAGGAGTTGGAGATAGAGCCTGAGGAGGAAGAGGAAATAAGGAAACTAGCTGCAAGACCCGACATTTATGATTTTCTGATAAAAAACTTTGCGCCATCTATCTTTGGGTATGAGGACGTAAAGGAGACAATCATTCTCCAAATGTTTTCTGGGGTTCCAAAAACAATGATGGATAAAACAAAAATAAGGGGAAACATCCATGTTCTTTTGATAGGAGACCCAGGTACCGCGAAGTCTCAGCTTCTTAAGACAGCAGACATGATCGCCCCAAAATCCATATATGTCTCAGGAAAGACCTCAAGTGCTGCCGGCCTTACAGCAACCGCGGTTAAGGATGAGTTTGGGGAGGGAGGCTGGACTCTAAAGGCAGGAGCGCTTGTTCTTGCCAACGGTGGCTTAGCGATGTTGGATGAGTTTGAGAAGATGGATCCAATCGACAGAGATGCCCTTCACGAGGCAATGGAACAGATGTCAACAAGCATTGCAAAGGCAGGAATTATAACAAGATTCAAAACCGAAACAAGTGTTCTTGCTGCAGCAAACCCAAAGTTTGGTAGGTTTGACCCGCATGAAAGCATTATACCTCAGTTTGACATACCTGTAACACTTCTCTCAAGATTTGATCTTTACTTTGTTATAAGAGATATTGTTGATTATGAGAAGGACAGACAAATCACAGAACACATTCTAAAAACCCATAAAAAGGGAGAGTTATATGAAAGATACAAAAAAGAGATGACAGGAGAGCTGGAAAAAAGAGTGAGAGAAGAAATAGAGAAAATAGGGCTTGATGTCGGGCTTTTGAGAAAATATATCTCATATGCAAGAACAAGATGTTTTCCTGAGCTTAGCGCTGAGGCCTGTGAGGAGATAAAGAAAACCTACTTGGATGTGAGAAAACAAAGTGGAGAGGGAAGAGTAACAATTACCCCAAGACAGCTTGAGGCCTTGATAAGGCTGAGCGAGGCATCTGCAAGAGTAAAGCTAAGAAACACCGTGAATAGGGAAGATGTTGAAAGGGCAAAAAGGCTTTTGTTGACAAGCCTAAAGCAGGTTGGAACAGATATTGAAACCGGAAAGCTAGACACAGATATAATCGCAACCGGAATAAGTGCCTCCCAAAGAAAAGTTATAACAGATGTCCTACAAATCATAAAAGAGTTGTTTGAGGAAGAAAAGGAAGAGATAGAGGAAATAAAGGTCATAGAAAAAGCAAAAACTCAGGGAATGGAAGAACCAAAAATAAGAGAAGCCCTAAGAAGGCTTAAAAGACAGGGAGAGATTTTTGAGCCAACCTATGGAAAGATAAGGCCCACAACATAAATCCATAAAACAGGTTTATAAAATAGGCTTGTTTTAACTGACGCATCCTATAAAATAATTTTAAATTAATTTA
>JAFCFF010000013.1 GCA_017608775.1 Candidatus Iainarchaeum sp.
ACTCTATTTCATCAAAGTTGATCTCGTCTTTTAGTATTTCTTTTATTTCCCTGCATCTGTTTCTTATCGTTACCTCTGTTACTCCTGCTACCTGAGCAACTTCTTTTTGTGTTCTTTTCTGTCCCTCAATAAGAGCCCCAAGATATACCGCAGCAGCAGCCAGTCCCTGAGGCCCTCTTCCAGAAACAAGACCTTTTTTCATGGCTTTTTTCAGAATTTCCCTGCTTTTTTCCTGTACAGAGCCAGACAAACCAAGCTCACTTGCAAATCTGGAGACATAGTGCATTGGGTTGTTTAGTGGAACTGCAAGGTTAAGCTCCCTAACCATAAACCTATATGTTCTTCCAACCTCTTTCTTTGTCATGTTTGTTGCCTCTGAGAACTCCCCAAGCGTTCTAGGGGTGTTGTGTTTCCTACAAACAGCATACAAAACAGCAGCAACTACAGCCTCTATCCTCCTTCCTCTTATAAGTCCTTTCTCAACAGCCTTCCTATAGATAAAGGCAGCCTCCTCAACTATGTTTTCAGGGATCATAAGATAGGAAGCTATTCTTCTTAACTCTGTTAGGGCAACACTTAAATTTCTCTGCATAGAACTTGAAACACCACTTCTTCTCTGCCACTTTACAAGCCTATACATCTGAGCCCTGCTTTCAGGTGAGAGTTTGTTTCCTTTTAAGTCTTTTCCAGTTCTTCCGATCATTGTTCCCATTCCTTTATTTAGCTTGGCATATCTTGTTGGTGCTCCTGTCCTTGCTCTTACGCTCTCTGTTGGGGAGTCAAAGGTTCTCCACTCCCTTCCCATTTCTATATCGCTTTCAGCAACAACAAAGCCACATTTCTGACAAATATACTCTTTTGTCTCGGGATCTTTTCTTATCTTCTTACTTCCACACTCAGGACATTTCATTTTTCACACCTCTTTACACAAACAAGAAAGAGCATTTTTAGCCCAAACCCTATAATAAATGTGCAGCGCAAGTATTTAAAACTTTCTGTTAAGTTTTTTAAAACTTTTTATAAAAATTTTAACTCTAACCTGTTAACATTTTCACTACTTTTTCTCTTCTATAAGCACAGCGTTTACAACACCTTCCTGTCCAGGCCTGTTTGTTACCCTGGCCAGTCCTTTCTCAGTCCTTATTATCGCTCCCTTTGTAATTATATTTCTTCTTGGAAACTGCTTGTCTGCCTTGTTTTCCACAACTTCCAAAATCCTTACTCTTGCTGTGTTTTTTCCCTCTACTAGGTTTGCGGTATTTGCCCTAAGAAGTCCTATCTTTATCTTTCCGCCAAGGCCTCTTTTCATTTTTGCCCTTCTTTCCTCCGAAACTCTTGTTAAGGCAGGGTCGGAACCTATCTCATAAAGCTTTTTATCTCTTGATCTTTTTTTCTTACCGCCTGTTTTTTTTGTCTTGCTTCTTAAATGCCATTGCATCTAAATCACTTTCAACATTTGGGGTACAAATTACAACAAAAAACGTTTTTAGCTTTATAAGTTATAAAACCAAAGATTTTTAAGTTTGTTTTTATTTCTTTTTGCTCTTTTTCTCCAAAATTTCCCTTATTTCTTTTATTTTTTTCTTTCCTAATTTTTTGACATTTAACATTTCCCTTTCATTTGCGTTTACAAATTTCTTTATTGTCCTAAACTCATCCAAGATGTTTTTTGCTATTGTTCTTCCTATGTTTGGTAAGCCCTCCAAAAACCAGAGTTGTTTTTCATACAAGCCCATGGCTTTTCTTGATTTTCTTATAGATATCTCTTTTTTCTTTTTTGAGAGTCTTTTTTTAAGAACAACAAGAATCTCTGCTGTCTCTTCCAGACCTCTTGAGAAGAAAACAGGAACGCCATAGTCAAAAACAACGCTAAGCAAGGCTCCCCTTATTGCGTTTGGATGTATGTTTTCTCCATACATCTCATCTATCTCCCCCTCAACTACAACTAGGGAGTTATGATAACTTTCCTTCATCTCCCTTAGCTGCTTAAACAGCCTTTTGTCAACAATACTTCTTGCAAAATCCCTTGCTGTCTTTCTTTCAACCGCGGTATCCTTGCCCAAGACAAAATCAGCAACTAAAATTCTTTTTTTTATTATGTCAAAGCCCTCTTTTTTAAGCAGGGAGGCAATTATGTTGTTTTCTCTATCGTCTATGTATATCGTGTTTTCAGAATTCAGTATTTTTTGCATTAAGACTTAAAAAGTCAAAATATTAAAAAATCAATATTCAAACAGCTTTTTCTGCTTTGCTTCTCTCTCAATCTTTTTTTTGACTTTCGTTAGTATCTCCCCCATCTTTTTTTCCTTGTGTCTTGCGGAGTAGTAGCTTCTTTCGTCAAGAGTATCTCTTGTTATTAAAATAACAACATCTCCCCTGAACTTCCTTCCTGTCCTTCCTCTTCTCTGTATTGTTCTTATGTCGCTGGGAACAGGCTCGTAAAAAACAACAAGGTTTACCTCTGGTATGTCAATACCCTCCTCACCAACAGAGGTAGCTATCAAAACCCTGTACTTTCCTCTCTTAAACAACTCGATTATTTCTTTTTGCTGTTTTTGGCTTAATCCTTTTATTCCCTCCTTCGAGGCCTGTCCTATGAATCTTTTCACTTTTATTCCCTTCCTCTTAAGATACTTCTCCAAAAAAACAACACTTTCCCTGTAGTGGGCAAAAACAATTATCCTGCTTTTACTATCTCTTTCCAGCCTTTCCTTTATGGTGTTTAGCAGAACATCGACCTTTGGATGTTCTATTTTGTTTATTTTTTCCTCTTTTAGATAGCTAAGGATTTCCCTAAACTCCTCAGAGTTCACTATCATTATCTCAGACTTGGCTTTTTTCTCCTTTTTTCTCATTTTTTCGATATAGTTTTGAAAGGCTCTTATTCCCTGGGTCTCTATAAGGCTTAAGGCATGGTATGTCTTCATAAGAGCAGCAACAAGAAACAAAATTCTAAATGCTTTTCTTGATGGGTTTCTCCTTACAACAGAGGAGTATCTTTTTTGCAGCATGACTGCGTCAAACCTATTTAGCCTGGCCTTTTTTACTATTCCCTCTTTTCTTATTTCCTCTGAGACTCTTAGAATAAACCTCTCAAGAAGAGAAACAATTTTTCTCATCTCGTCTGGGAGGGAAACTCTAACCCACCTAACCCCTATTTCCTGCACATATTTCTTGACGTCTGTGTCTTCTTTTCTCCTTATCTCCACAGATTTTATTTTCAGGTTTTTTGTTACCTCTTCAATATGCTCTTCTGTGTAGCCAGGGCTTGCTGTCAGGCCAAGAATTCTTCCCCTAAAGTTTTTGGCTATACTCACATAGGCATAGTTTCCAACAGCCCTATGCGCCTCATCAAATACAATTAGGGAAAAGCTGTTTATATCAATGTTTCTTAGGTCGTTTCTTATGGTTTGGGGAGTAGCAACCACAACTTTTTTTTCGTAGTCCAACAATCTTTTCTTTTTTGGTTTTTCGCCAGAAACAATTGTGATGTCATCTTTGTCTATATTTAAAAACTCAAGAATGCTTTTACGGTGTTGCATAACAAGTGGCTTTGTTGGAGCAACAAACAAAACTTTTCCATTTTTTTTATCTCTTAGAAAGTGTTCCATAACAAACAAGGCTATAACTGTTTTTCCAAGGCCTGTTGGAAGTATGACAAGCGTGTTTTTTTTCTTTGCAACCTCAGCAATGTTTTTCTGATATTCTCTTTCCTGAATTTTGTGTTTTTTGAGAAGCATATTAAAATAAAGGCAAACTTTTTTTAATTAGAAAATTTAAAACACTTTAAAAGAAAACAGAATTTTTTATTGTTTTGCTTGGTTAATTATGATATGAATAAAAAAGACATCCTTAAAAAAACAGAGAGTTATCTAAAAAACAGGCTAAAAAACATGGATGTTGGCCATGACTGGTGGCACACATATAGAGTCCGAAAGATGGCCATAAAAATTGCGAGGGAGGAAAAAAACGTTGATTTGTTTGTTGTTCAACTCGCAGCGCTTCTACACGACATCGCAGACTGGAAATTTCATGACGGAGATCTCTCTCTTGGTCCAAAGTTAGCAAGAGAATGGCTTGAGAAGTTAGAGGTTGAGGAGAGTGTTATTTCCCATGTTTGTGAAATTATAGAGAATATTTCGTTTAAGGGTGCCAGGGTAAGGTCCAGAATGAAAACCAGAGAGGGAATGGTTGTTCAGGATGCAGACAGGTTAGATGGGATAGGTGCCATTGGTATTGCCAGGACTTTTGCTTATGGTGGATATAAGGCAAGAGAAATTTATAATCCTGCCATCAAGCCAGAAAAACACGATACTTTTGAAAAATATAAAAACAACAAAGGCACAAGCATAAATCACTTTTACGAAAAACTACTTCTCCTGAAAAACTTAATGAACACAAAAACAGGCAAGAGAATTGCTGAGAAGAGACATAAATTTACGGTGTTGTTTTTAAAACAGTTTCTAAGGGAATGGAAGGGAAAGGAGTAAATCTCTACAGCCTAGGCAGGTTCCTAGGTGTGTTTTCCCTTCTCTTTTTTTATCTGTTTTTTTATTTTATCCTCAAGCCTATCCATCATGGTTCTTATACCAAAGGCATCTGCCTTTGCAAATATTGCTGTTTTATCTGATATAAGTCTTATGAACCCCTCAAACAACCCCTTCCTTCTGCTTCTCCCCTTCTTTCTTTTGACGTTTAGGGAAATTTGGACATCCTTTCCAAGGGAAAATTTTCTTAATATCTTTTGTAGCTTGCTTCTTAGAAACCCCTTCTCTAGGACTTGCTCATCCTTTCCAAGGTTTCTAAACACAATCTGGATGTTTTGTCTAGGTCCTATCTTCCCTCTCTCCAGGATTTGCTCCAAATATTTCATGATGTCTTTTCTTGTTATAACTCCGGTAACTTTTCCCTGTCTGTTAATGACAGGCAACCCACCTATCTTGTTTTTTAAAATTTTTTTAATCGCGTTTCCAAGAGTTTCATCTTCTAGTCCAACAACAACATTTTTTTGCATCACATCGATTATGGAATTTCTAAGAACGTTTATTTTTTCTCCGCTTTTTTCTCCCCTTCTAGCTCTTTGTTTCTTGTAAAAGTATTTTGTGACTATGTCGGATATTGTTACAATTCCTATAATTTCGTTTTTTTTATTTAAAACAGGAAGTCTTGAGATGTGTTTGTCCTTAAATAACTTTATTGCCCTTGCTATGGTCTCATCCTCAAAAATAGTTGTCGGGTTTAATTTCATAATTTCATCTATAGAAAGATTTGATAACTCACTTAGAGAAATTTTTTCAAGAATCACATTGTTTCTTATAAACGAGAAAACCTTTCCGTTCTTTGTTATTGCAATTGGTTTTATGTTGTTTGCGTTAAATAATTTAACAACTTCGAGAAAACCAGAATCTTGGTTTAGAGAAAAAAGCCCATCTTGAATGTTTTTTACTTTTGTTTTTGTTGGATCTATCCCAGCCCTTATAATTTTTTTTCTTGTTAATATGCCGTTTATCTCTCCTTTTTTATCTGAAACAGCCAAAACATCTGTTTTCCTGAAAAGATGTGTTGCCTTTGATATAAACTCTTCCTCGTAAATTTTAGTTAGGGTTTCTTTTTTAAGATTCCTGGCTTTTAGATTTGAAAGTTCACGTAGCGTCAATAGCATTTTCTCCTATTAATAAAAACAAAAACAATTTAAAAAATCACTTTGATATGATCTGGATTATTGTTACCAGCCCCCAAATCCAGGAAATGATAATAAGTATATAACCAATCATCAAAAAAACCAGCGGGACAACAAGAAAAAACAACAAAATTCCGACCACAATACCCAAGATTCCCATGACGAATAAAACAAGTTGGTTTCTTCCTGTTCGTTTCTCTCCAGCAAGATAACTTCCCAAACCAGGAATTATTATATTTAGCAAGACAAGCAATCTCTCATCCCCAACTTCCTTTCTCCTTATGGTTTTTCCTCTTTTTCCAGCCATTTTTTCACTTAGCTCCTTAAAAACAACAATAAAATAGAGGTAACATTTAAAAACAAAACTAGCCAGGGCAGATATTTCCTTTCAAGCTGTTAAACAAAATTCCAAACTAAATTTAAAAGCCTTTCCCACACCTTAATTTTAATGGTTTTTAAAAAAGGCATAAACATAAATCAGCTAGCCTATTTTTTCATAGTTTTTTTCCTCTTGATTTTCTTTCTTATGCTTTTATTTACGCCAAAGACACCTGGTTTTTCAGAGCTTGTAGGACTTTCAAAGGAATTTGTTTCAACAGAACTCTCCATTTACAGCAACATTGGTTTTGTAAGGGAAACCCAGTCCTTTGTCCTAACAAGTAAAAACAGCCTAAGCTTTACAATTCCAAGCCAGGTTTTTGAGGAAACAATAAATCTTTCCCCAGATTCTGGAAATATAACATCTCAGAAGATAGAAAGGAAAGAAACTGAGTTTTTCTTTTCCGAGGGAAGCCTTACTAAAAAAATAAAGGGTTTTATAAAGGAAAGGAAAGGAGAGTCTGTTGTTGTTTTAACAGCCAAGGGGGTTTTGGAAATTTTCAACATTGTAAAAATATTCGAGCCTGGTTTTATAACGCTGAATATAATTCTTGAGACAGACCCAGGAAAACAAAACCTATCTCTTAGTTACTTTCTTGATGGCCTGGGCTGGGAAGGAATTTCAGAGGCATATCTTGGGGAGGAAACACTAAATCTAAAAGTTTATGCAAATATTTTCAACAATACATATAACAACTATGAAAACGCAAGCCTAAAACTTATTTCCGGAAATCCAAATTTTTCCTTTGTTAGTCCTGCTTCGCCATTTTCAGGAAGAGATTTTGAAAAAGCTGTTGCCGGAGTAGTTGAGGAAAGAGCCGGAAACCAAGAGCTTTTTGAGATCGAGGAAAAGGTTTCTCTGTCTCCAAACTCAGAAAAAAAAGTTCTTTTGTTTGAGGAGGTTCTTACATACAATAAAAAATACCTCTTTGAGACATATTTCTCAAATGAGTTTGAGAAAAGAAAGGCAAACATAACACTAGATTTTGAGACAGATAGGGTTTTGCCACTTGGTAATCTTCTTGTCTACAAGGAGGAACAGTTTTTGGGTTCCGCAAGGGTTTTTGATGAGACAGGAAAAATAAAGGCAAACATAGGAAGGGCATTTGATATCTTTATGACACAAAGAGTTTCAGAGTTTAGTGAGGAAGAGGAAAGCCTAGCTTACAACGTTGTTTTCACTGTTGAAAATAAGAGTAGCAGCAAGGCTGATGTTGAGGTTGTTGAAAATGTGTTTGGTTATGATGTAGTTTCTGCTGCAAACTTTATAAGGGAGTCTGAGGGCAGGGTTGTCTTCCCAATAAAGTTAGGGGCTGGAGAAAGTAAAACAATAAGTTTTACAGCAACGAAAGAAAAGTTTGAAACAACTAGGCCGTTTAGATAATGTTGAGATAACTAAGTTAATAATTGATAACTAGGTCAATAATTAAATTCCCTTTTTCTCAAGTTTATAGTATGTTATTCTTCTGTCAGAGTCAACAAAAGCAAAAACCGCCCATGCGTTTATTGTTTGTGCTAACCTTACAATCCCCACAATTTCTTTAATCTTTATTTTATCTTTTTCATCAAAAACATTTACAACAAACTTTGTATGCTCTCCTTTTTTTGTGTAAACCCTAAAGTCAGAGCCGTATTTCAACCCTGTTTTAACCAGGAATCCCTTTTCTGTCAGGTCCTTAAAAACTAAATCCAGTGCTTTTTTTGTTTTCATATTATCTCCTTAGATAAAACCTTTCCTGTTATTGCCTCAACTCTTAACTTTGCTTTTTTTGTTTTTATATAGTAGACAGGAAGAAAAATTGTTTTTATGTTATTTACAACAACCCTGTCCCATAAATTTGTTAGTATCTCTCTTATTCTGTTTTCAGGATAAATTTCGTTCTCCGTTTCCAACTCCTTTCTATCAAGACCGACATCCTCTAAAGATCTTAAAATTTTTGTTTCTGGTTTTAGGGGGATGTCGTAGTATTTTTTCAAACAATAGATGTTTTCCTTGCCTTTTTTTCTCTTCTCAACAATATCCATGCCAACAAGCTTTTCTAATATAGCACTGGTTTGTGACTTTGTTAGCTTTGCTCTTTGTCTTATTTCCTCCAGCCTTGCCTTGGTTTGCAAAGCCCTGAAAACCCTTACTATTTTTCCCTCAAACGAAAACAAGTCCTTGAAGTTCCTGCTTTCAAGAAACTTTCCTTTTTTTATGTGTAATAACTCCCCATTTATTGCACTTATATAGAGTTTATTTTCCCTTAGCTCGTTCTCTTTTAGGATGTTGAAAGAAACTTCGTAAACAGGCCAACCAACTATCTTTATCTCGCTTATTTCCCCGTATTTTTTCTTTTTTAAATATTCCTCAACATCCATTAGCTTTATGTAAACCCTAAACACCTCCTTATCCCCTGGCTCTAGAACAACTCCACTTAACTTTTCCTCTTTCTTTATAATCTCTTTGAAGCCTTTTTTGTAAATTCCCTCTGGCTTTAGAATGTATTTTTTCTCTAGACTTTCCAAAATCTTTGACAGCTTTACCTTGCTTTTATATTTTGCGTTAAATGTTTTAACAACAGACTCAATATCCTCCTTGCTTGTAAAGCCAGCCTCCCTTAGCTTATTTTCAATCAAATCAACTATAAAACCAACAACCCGCTCTTCTGGGACTCTCTCTATCTGTGCAAGGGTTTCCACATCCCTTCCCTCGTGATGGCTGTATCTTGGCCTTGTGTAAAATCTAAAAACTCTTGATGTTTCCTCTCTCCTGTCTCCTATAAGTGCCTTTCCAACCGGAAGGGTTTTGAGAAATTTCCTCTCTCTGTATTTTTGTGGCATAAAGTTTGGCATTCTCTTTATAACTGCTTTTATGTCATCGTCAAAGACCAACTTATGGGTTATCAGCATATCTAGCTGAGAGAGAACTTTTGTGTCAATAGCAGAAGGTTGTTGTGTTGCAAAAATCAGGGAACAGCTAGGTCTTCTTCCCTGCTTTACGTATTCAACAATTGCGTCAGAGGCAGCTGTTTTATATGTCCCTCCGGGAATAAGTGTGTGCGCCTCATCAATAAAAAGCCATGTTGGTGGGATCTCTATCTCCATAATTTCCTCTATCTTTTTCTCCTTGTATGTTTTTGCCGCTTCTTTTCTTGTTGCTATTTTTCTTGCTGCCAATATTCTTCTTGCCAAAACACCTATCACAAGTGCTGTTACGTTATCGTCCAAAAAGCTTGTATCCAAGATACTTAACATGCCGGGAATTATTATCTCTGCAAGCGGAGTTCCTTTCTTGCTGAAAACCCCCCAGCTTTTCGAGGCCTCAAACCTCGAGACCAGTGCTCTGACACTTTCCTGTTTAAACCCTCTTTCCCTTGAGTTTATCTCCTCCTCATTTTCCAAACAAAAAACAATGTCCTCTATATCAAAGTTTTTTTCCCTTCCCTCAACTTTTCTCCTTTTTTCCTTTCCGTCTCTGGTCTTCTCCAAAATAAAATAGCCCTTTCTAACCTTTTCTATAACTTTTTCCAAAAGAAGGCCTGTTACAGAAAATCTCTCAATCCCAAATGTCAGACACCAGTCCTCAGCAGTTAGTAGGGAAGGACTTAGGCTAAATACGCTGTCGTATGTTTCCTTTGGGACTTTTTCCTTGTTTCCAACAGGAATAAACACTTTTATGTTTTCCAGGGCTTTTGGCTCTAGACCTCTCCTGTTTAGGCTTTTTACCTCTCCCTCATCTTTGTTTGGGTATCTCATACTCCAAAACACGCCTATTGGATCAACAACCAAAGCACCTATGTTTTGGTTTTTCAGGGCAAGCTCCTCAGCAATAACCCCCAAGGTATAACTTTTTCCGGAGCCTCTCATACCGCATATGAAAACAACGTGTGGGTTAAGACTGTCAAGGTATACTTTTTGCTCTTTGTAGTCCTCCTCGTCTGTATAGCCAATAAATAAAGCTCCCTCATAACCATATTTCCTGAAAACCCCTCTTTTCATCCCAACAAAAACATTCTCAGGTTTGTTTTCATCATGTAAAAAACTTAGAACTTCGGGAATTTTGAGATCTTTTGTTTTTACCATAGGGTTTTGTTTTTTTAGTTTTTGAATTTCTCTGTCTTCTTCCTTTTTCTTGGCCTCAACAAACTCTTCCCTACCAGGATTTGTTGCCCCTGTTTTTTTGGAGAGCTCTTCTGCTATATCTTCTATCTCGTTTTCTTCCATCATCTTTCCTCAGAAACTAAACTTTCTTCTAAAGATATTTACCTGTAACGAAAGCAAGAGAATTCCAAGACCTATGATAATGAAAAAAATCCCTACAAGCCAAGATATTATCTGTGGGTATTTTATTATCAGGGCGCCAAACACAACAAACAAAGCCCCCAGTAAAAAGGAATTCAAAACAAGCATTCTAATCATCAGAAAACACCTATCTTTTCATATAAAAAAGTAGTAACACTTATATATTTTTAATTGTGTTTTTCAAAATTTAGTTGTTTTTTGTAGGGTTTCATCAGGCTCTGATTCATAAGCTAATTCATAAACTCAAAAAAGATAACAATTATAAACTTTTATCCCAAGGTTTTTGGTAAGATGTGGATTTACTTCGCGGTTTTGATAGTTTTGATAGTCTTTCTCTGGAGAAGGTTAAAAAGATAGGGGGGAATAATGGGTTTCTTTTCTGATCTTGGAACCAGCATAACAAACTTTCTTGGTAGTGTTTTCAAAAGCACGATAGCCGCTTTTATATTTGTCTTTGTTTTGGGAATGGCCTATGCCTTGTTTGTTGCTCCCTACAACAACATTTTTCTCTATCTTATTCCTCCCTTGGTAGGTGTCCTTATCTTCTTTGATTCCTGGATTCTGGCTCTTTTCTTTATATTTTTAATCGTTTATTTCTTTAGATAATAAATGCTTCTTGAGTTTCTTATCTTTTTTCCTGGGGTTGTGTTGCATGAGCTAAGCCATTATCTTAGCTGTGTCTTGTTAAGGGTTAAGGTATACAGGGTAAAACTTTATGGTCTGGACGAGGCATATGTTGAGCACGAGATCCCAAACTCAAGGAGAATGGTTGTTATAACACTTGTTCCCTTTTTATTAAACAACCTTCTTTCACTGTTTGTAATATGTCTTTTTTTCACAACATCTTTATTTTGGTACAGGGTTTTGTTTGTCTGGCTTTCCTTTTCCTTTACATATTTCTCAGTTCCCTCAGACGATGATCTGAAAAACTCTTTTAGGGTTATGAAAAGATCTTTTGCAAAAAAGATGAGGGGAAGCGTTTTTGCAAAGATATTCTGGCTTCTTGTTTTTCCTGTCTTTTATCTTATAGTTGCTTTTCTCTTACAGATAATAAAGTTGTTTTCCTTTAAGGTGGTAAGAGTTGTTCTTTATGTTTTCATGTTTGTTGTGTTTTATCTCTATTTTTCAGGAAGTTTTTCCCTGCCTTTATTTCAAGCTCAGGATTTTTTGAGGGGAATGTTTTAAAGTTTTCTTTAACCTAAAATCTTTAAGCGGGGATGCCGGAGCGGTCAAACGGGCAGCGTTGAGGTCGCTGTGGCTTAGTGCCTACGCAGGTTCGAATCCTGCTCCCCGCATTTTTTGGGTAGTTAGATGGTCATAATTGGAATTGATTTAGCGGGAGTTCCAGAGAAAGAAACTGGCTTTGCGGTTTTAAGAAAAGGACTAAAAACCGAAACAAGAGTCCTACACACAGATAAGGAAATAATAAAAGAAACCCTAAAACACAAGCCAAGGATCATAACTATTGACGCTCCACTAGGAATGCCGAGGGGCAGGTGCTGCTTTGATAAAAACTGTTCATGTAGGTCTGCGGGAGCCATGAGAAAAGCAGAAAGAGCTCTTGTCAAGATGGGGATAAGGGTTTTTCCCTGTGGATTTGCTGGAATGCAAAAGCTAACCCTAAGAGGAATAAAGTTAAGGAAATACTTTGAAAAGAAAAAACACAGAGTTATAGAGACATATCCTGGAAGTGCCCAAGACATCTTGGGGATGCCGAGAAAGGGAAAAGGACTTGAATCTCTTCGTAAAGCCTTGATAAAATATGGTTTCAGGGGAGATGTGAAAACAGCAAAGACAGACCATGAGCTTGATGCTATTACTTCTGCTTTGGTTGGAAAGTATTATCTGGAAAAAAACTACCTGGCACTAGGTGATCCAGAGGAACAACAAATAATTGTTCCAAGAGATAAAAATCAAAGAAGGTTGTTTGAGAACAAAAAACACTAAAAAACATACTATAAAAAAAAGAGAGAAGATGCGAGATATCGGCATATGTATAGGTAACCTAGGACGTTGGGGGGAGAAGACATCCAACATAAAAAAAATTCTTAGCAATATTGAGATAGATGGAGTTGAACTTGTTTTTAAGAACAACAAAGAACTAAATAATTTTAAATTATCTAAAAAAGATGCCTTTTTTTTTTTTATTTATAAATTTATATCGATTCATGCTCCATGGAAAGAATACCAAATTTCAGATACTTCTCTAAAAAAACTGGATAAAATCGCTAAATCACTTAACTTGCTTACTGTGGTAGTTCATCCAACCCAAATAAAACAAAACAAATGGAAAACACTTTGCTTTCCTGTCTCAACTGAAAACCTAAAAAAAGATAGAAAACATGAAACAATTCTTGAAAAAAACTCAGATGTTGGGTTGGTTTTAGATGTTGCCCATGCTTATGCATTTTCTCCCAACGAAACAAAGAAAATCATAAAAAAATTTAAAGAAAGAATAGTTGAAGTTCATCTAAGTTCAAGAGTAAAGGGAGAAGATCATGAAGCATTTAAGCTTTTCACAAAGGGGCATCTCAGGTCAATAGAATCAATAAAAAAGCTTAGTTGTCCTTTAGTTTTGGAGACATCAACTGCCTTCAGTGAAAATAAAAAAAAGATAAAAAAGGAAATAAAAGAAGTTAGAAAGTGGTTAGGTGAGGGCGATGGAAAAAAGAAAAGATAGTGTTTTGAAAAAATATAAAAAATATTTGGAAAAAGCTCTTAAAAAAGTGAAAATTTCTCTTCCCAGAAACTCCCAACACTATAAACAAGCACAGGATTTTGTTGAGATGGCAAAAAATTATTATTTAGATGGAAAATATTTTGAGAGGAAAGGAGACAGGGAAAGAGCTTTGGCAGCCTATGCATATGCTCATGCCTGGCTAGACGCAGGAGTGAGACTTGGTTTTCTGGATGGAAAAAAAGATTATAAATTATTTACCCATTCAAATTAATTTTCTTTTCTTAGTTTTATGTTGTAAAAACTTTCTATAAACTCTTTTTCTTTTTCGTTTATTTCTCCAACAATAATTAGGGATTGAGGAAAGTCTGTTTCAAAGTCTTTGTGTTTTTTTATTTTCTCAACCATGTTTTCAAAATAATCAACAAGTATCTTTCTTTTTCTTGTTCCAAGGGCCTTAACCGCAAAAACCAGTTTTCCGTCAAGAATTTTTTCTCTGAGAAAAAATTCTTGACGGAAAACTGGTTTTTGCGGTTAAGGCCCT
>JAFCFF010000014.1 GCA_017608775.1 Candidatus Iainarchaeum sp.
CAACACATCCCAAAGCATCCATAAAAACTACCTCATTATACACTATTATTTTCTACCAAAGAGAAGAACAGTTAAGGCTAAAAAAGGAACAAGAAAGAGAGGGAAGGAAGGGATTGCAATCCCAAAGTCCTCGGTAACAGCAAAGCTCGCAAATTTAACTTCTTCTCCTAATCTGGCCTCCAGCTCGTAAACCCCGGTTTCTGCAAAAATATTTGAAAATATTTTCAGCCCTGGGTCTGCTTGAATTTTCCAGTCACATTCTTCTTCCCTAAGCGTAAAGTTAAAGTCATTGTCTCCCCTTTCCAAAACTAAAGTTTTTACGCAAGAAGCTTTTTCCTTTCCCTCCCTCGAAATTACAAAGTTCAAATCTACAGTTGTGGGCTCGTCAAGATTTAACACATGTCCTTTTATCTCTAAGTTATTCTTGAAAACATCTCCATTTACGTCATAAATCGGTCTTGCCCTTATTTCTGTCAGAATAATCTCAGAGGAAAAAACAGCCTGCAAACTTGTTAAAAAAACCACAAAAACAAAAACAAAACCACAAAATTTAAAAAACCCCATATCTAAAAAAAGCTTTTAGATTTTAAAAATCCTTCTCCTAACCGAAAAACTCTCCGATTTTTTTTTGTTTCCCCTCAAATATCAGGTCGTCTTTCTTATAGCCAATTTCCCTTAATATCTTCAAGACAGCAGGTATAAGCTGGTTGTTGATGTAATACTCAGCGTCATAGTTTTTAGCATCTTCCATAAGCCTTGCCTTTTTGCTTATTGTTGAGCCTTCCTTTGTTATGATGTATCCAATCAGACTTCCGGACTCTATCTCTTGTCCCTTTTCCCTTGCTCTTTTTACTGCCTCAATATGAGGGCCTGTTGTCTCATAGTGTTTCAACTCTTTTTTTAGCCTTGTATATATCACCAGGTCCTTTAGAGTTGTTTTTCCCTTTCTAAGCTCGCCTACTTTTTCCTTGACATACTTGACTGCTTCTTTTTCCCTTCCTTTCAAAACCAGCTCAATAACTTTTCTTTGAGCTTTTTTTGCTATTTCCGCCCAGTCTCTTCTCACAGTTTCAAAACCAACTACCTTTATGTTGTCTTTTTCATCCAGCAAGGCATATCTTTTTTTTGCTACTCCCATCCCAGCCCTTCTTTCAACAAATATTCCTGCCTTAAACTTTCCCTCCAAGCCCAAAGACATGCCCCCAGGAAGCTCTTTATTTATTTTTTTCAAAAACCTCATAACTTTTTTTTCATCCTTGCTTGAGATAAATAGGCTGTCTGTATCCCCGTAAATAACCCTGAGCCCTGTTTTCTCTGCCTCTTCTATTGTTTTCTTGAGATAAAATCTTCCGAGAGCAGTTATGCTTTCTGCGGTTTCTCTTGAGTACCATCTGCTTCTTGCATAAGCCAGATATCCGTAAAAGCTATTTAGGATAATTTTCAACGCCCACTGTTTTGCAAATTTTTTCCTGTATTCCGAGAATTTCTTATTTAGCTTTGTCAAGGCCTCTTTTTCCCTCAGCCTTTTTTCCAGCAACTCCTTTATTGTACCAGATATAAGTCCAACGTTGTCTGCAGCAAACCACCTTCCACCAGGAACAACCATTTTTTTTCTCGCTTTTTTATTTAGCATTTCTGGAGATATGTTATAACTTATTATGATTGTGGGATAAAGACTTTGAAAATCCATTACATAGATGTCCTTATGTAGGCCTCTCTCAGGCTCTTTAACAAAAGCCCCCTTTATTGGGTTTTTCAGCCTTTCCCTTACCTCATTTTCCCCTGGTTTTTCAGGTATAAGGTATTTCCTGTCATATGCTTTAAGCATGGTCATCTGCTCTACCATCTGTCCGGTTGTTGCTCTTGTTATGTCATCTAGTGACAGATAAAGTAACGCGCTTAACCCAAAGAAAAGATCTATAAAGTCAAGAGCAATCCTTAGGGCCCCATCGGAATCTTGTCTATTATATTCTATAAGTTCCAACAACTCCCTGTCTCCATCTTCCCAAGATTTTGACATTTTCAGCTTGTCAAACTCCATCTTGCTTTCCTTGAAGAGATATTCATAAACTCTCTCAAGCTTAAACTGAAAGATATCATAGGCCTCAATAGCAGCAAGAAATCTCACAATCTTGTAGACATCTATGTGCTGAAGAGTTTCTATCCTTGATATTGTTTCTCCCATAGGTGTTCTGCTTTTTCTTATCCTTTCCCCAAAAAAATCAATTTCCCTGCCTAGCCTTGCACTTCTTTCCTTTATGTAGGGAAGATCAAAGTTATCCCCGTTATATGTTAAAAGAACATCTACTTGTTGCTCCTCGATTTCCTTTTTTAATCCGAGAAGCATTTCTCTCTCGTCATCATATACAGAGACATAGCTAGGTAACTTTACTTTTATTTTTCCTGGATTAAGCAGAAAAATTTTATTTCTTTTTTTGTTCTTACCTGCCTCATAAAAAGTTAGGGAGATAAGCATTATTCTATCTTTTTTTGGGTCACTAAACCTAAGCATTTTTTCATCTGGGTTATGCGTCTCAATGTCAAGAGAAGCTATTTTCACATCTTCTAAAATAGGAAACCTGTAGTTTTTGTTAAGAAAACTTCTTTTATCTATGACAAATCTTTTTTGGAACGGGATATCCCCCTCAAACACATTTATTCCCCTCTCCCTAAACAACTCCCTCTTGTTTTTCAGCTCCTTTGTGTTCTCAAAAAAAATCTTTACAAGCTCTCTTTCCTGATTGATGTCAAGCCTTTTCTCAGTTTTTTCTCCTATCTCAAACCTGTTACTGATTTTCCTGACTCTTGAAACGTCCTTTTTTTCTATGAAAAAATAGGGCTTGAAATCCCCTAGTATTTCTTGCTTTAGTTTTCCGTCTTCTTTGTAAAAAATCTTAATCCTGCTTCTTTCTCCATCTTCAATCTTGCTTATGTTGAGGAAAAGCTTACTACTCATTAAATACTAAACTTTGCAAAATCTTTTTATCCCTTAATTACTTGTTTTTTCTCTCTGCCTGTTTAGGAAATGGAAAGCCTTTTATAAACAAAATAATTATGTTTAATTTATGGCAAGGAGAGAGCACAGAAGGCCAAGAAGAGAGACACAGGCAGCTGCGGTTAATCTGCTTGATGAGATAAAAGCCCTAAACACAAGCATAATGCTTATAACACAAAAACTAAAGTCATTTGCAAGGAACGAGAGAATTTTATCAAACAACCTTATATTACTAAATAAAAAAATAACAGCCCTTAAAAACAGGGTTGATTCCTTTACGGCCGAGGGAGTTTCTGAAAAAGGAGGGGTTTCCACAGACATAGAAATTATGAAGGCAAAAATAAGAGATATGGATAAAAAAATATCTTCTTTGGAAGAGAAAATTTCCTCACTGAAAAAGAAAAAATAGCACTGAAAAAGAAAAAATAGTTTTGGTTAAACAATTTTAAATAATTTATTCAACTTCCTTGCTATATGGTTCTCTTATAGTGACTTTCACACTTCTTTTGTTTTTTGCTTTTATCACAACCTCGTTTCCGTAAACAACTGCCTCTAGTGTTGGCTTTTGCTTTAGAGAAGGAGTTTCATCAAACTCCAAAATAACTTTTCTAAAATCTTTTTTTATAAAATCTGTTATGTTGTCGGCATCCTCAACAAAAACAAAAACCTCCTTTTTAGCCTTCCTCAACTCATTCAGGATGGACTCAAGTATGATTCCCTTTTTTTCCTCATTTGTCTTTGCAAGGGTTATGTTTCCAAGCCTCTTTGTAACCCTATCGATCTCTCCTAGCCTGTTTATACCAAAACTCTCAATACCAAAAACATCTTGAACAAGAAAAACAACTCTTCTAAGCCTTTTTTTCTCAAAGTCTTTTTTCCCTCTTTCCCTGCCGATAAGATCCTCCAGCTTTTTTATTGTTTCCTTGTTTTTCTCAAACAGAACTTCAAAATCTTTATAACTTTGGGCACCAACACATCTCAACAAACTCTCCCCGCTAACCATCTCCAGGTTTATTTTCAAGTTTACTTCTTGGACAGGAAAGCCAAAGCCCTCTTTGTTTTTTTCATTACCTCTTCCCATCACCGAAAAAGATTTGGCATCCTCACTTAAGATAAGGCAAGGAATGCTGTTCAGGCTCAAACCCTCCAAGATTGTTTGAATAAACTTTCTCTTCTTTCCTCTCCCCCTAACAACAACAAAGTCAAAAAAAGCAAGTTTTTCCATGTAGGTTTTTCTATCTTTTATTCCCAGCTCTATCTCTTCCCCAAGCTCTTTTCTTATTTTTATTTCTCTTTCCTCTATTTTGCTTTCTGGGGCAACAACAAACGGAAGAAGAATCTCTGAGAGAATTTCTTCCTCATCCTCAATCTCAACCAAGGAGCTATCAAAGTTTGAGGCAAGTTTCTTTAGGGTTTTTTCCTTTTCCCTTATCTCGTCAAGCATTAAATCTATTTCCTTTAAGCCAGACTTTAGCCTTGGTTTTGACGGAATAAAAATATATTTTTTTTCTTGCTTTCCCTCTTTGATAAGAATTTTTGCCTCATATTCCTCTGTATTTTGTATAAAGCTCTCGTAGTGTCCTCTTATCTCAAGAGCTTTGTAAACTTGTAAAACAACTCCTTCCTCTCCTTCTATCTCAACCAAAAAACGATTTTCTTCGTCTTTCTTGAGCTCGTAGTTGTAGTCAAACAATTTTCCTCTGAAAATCCTTTTCCACATAGTTATCCTTTAAAAATGAAAGTTGTAATTTATTTAAAGTGTTGCCATGGCAGATGAATTTGTTCTCCAGACCATAAAAAAACTTCTTGGAGCTGGTGTTGAGGAGGAGACAATAATTTCTACACTCAGAGATATTGGTCTAAGTACCGAGGAGGCAAAAAGAGCCATAAAACAGGCCTCCATCAGGGAAGAAAAAGAAGAAGCGGTACTGGAAAGACCAAAAATGCCAAGACCAGAGACTCTGCCCAAACTAGAGTCCGGGGTCCCGAAACCTGGAGACCTGGATCTTGTTTTGTCCTCACTAAAAACTTTGTCAAAAAAAATTGATAGTATTTATTCTCAAACCCTTCCATCAGACCTGGAAAAAAGTTTTAGGGAAATAAAGGCAAAGCTTTCTTCCCTTGAAAATCTCATGCAAAAGCTTTTGGAAATAAATAGAAAAATTCTAAAAAAAATTTAGCTTTTAATTTAAAAACCTAGTTATTTTTCTTATTTTTTCTTTTTTGCTTTTTTAATCGCATCTTCTATTTGCTTTTTAATATATTCTCCATAGCTTTTTTTTATCTCATACATAACCTTGTCTTTGCTTAACTCGTCAAGCTTTTCATATTGTTTTAACCAGGTATCTAGTTTTGCTCTCTTGATTTTAAAGCCATATTCCTCCAACTCTTCAGACCCAATTTCCCAAGGAGCTTTTTTTTCCTCTTCCTTTAACCCAAGTGCTTTCCATTTATGTTTAACCCAGCCACCTATTTGTTCCTTCAACAACTCGTCCAGGGCAAGAACGTTTTTTGCCACAAGGCCAGAGGCCTCTCCAGCATCTGAAAGAATTCCTTTTACGGTTTCCCAGGATGGCCAACCTCCCTTACCTGGAAGTATTTCCTCTCTGCTCTCCTCTCTTATGACTTCTCTTATAATCTTCCCTCTTGCAGCCTCTCTCCCAAACTGTATCAAAAGAACAACAACAACCGCAATTCCAAGAATTCCTGCTAGCCAAAGATAGTTGTTTAAAAAGGCCAGGAAGGCTATAACAACCAGGATAGCAACAACAAGAACATCAGCAACAAACTCTCCTCTCTCTTCCATTTAAGCACCGCCCAACATCTTTAGCAAATCCTCCTCAGGATTATATGTGTTTTTTTCCTCCCCTGTTTTTTCCCTCTCGCTCTTTAATACAAGAAGTATCGCAAATATGAAGACGGCTAAGGCTGTGTAATAGGCTGAGTTTGGAAACTGACTTACATAATATAGAATCGCTCCAAGCAAAATCGCCAATATCGCTATCACTATTGAATGGGAGGAAAAGACAAAAACAACCAGGGCAGCAACCCCAACAATGTAGTTCTTGACAGCAAACCCTATTGCAAGGACCATAAGAGCAAGAATCATTGTGAAAGTATCCATTTTTCTCACCTTTATTTAACGTCCTTTAGTAAAACCATGGTTGGTTTTGTTTCTTCAGGACCCTTAAATATCTTCTCAAAGAAAGTCTTGCCAAAGGTTGCAAGAAACAAAATTACCAATATTGCAATTGCTATGCTTATGTGTTTGTATATAGTTAAGTACACAAGAACAGCGGCATAAACAACTGCAATTCTAGGACTTCCAAGACTTGCCTTGCTCCAGTTTAGTGCCCATATGAAAAAAACCATGACCATTGCTAGATGAATATCAAATATTGCTGGGAATATCAGACCTTTTAAAATAAAAAATATAATAAGAATAATTCCGCCCATCAACGCAACTCCGATAAACCAGTTCTTATCATAGGCCATCTCAACACCTTAATATATTCTTAATCTTCAGACTTTTTATTTTTATGCTTTTAAGTTTTGATTTTGAAAAAAACTAACGCCTTCTGGCAGTAAATCTCTGGACAATTGAGTTTGTCCCCCACAACAAAGCACTCATTGTTCCTGTTGCAAGCAAAACCCAAAACACAAGTCCAGTTGTAGCTAGGAAGAAATATCTCCATATAAAAAATATAAGGATTGCTCCTATGAGCCAGGAAACAATTCCTGTGCCAAGTATGTTTCTTACATAGCCCCAGACAGCAAAGAAAATTATTATCGCAATTAGAAGCTTTAGATTTGGGTTTCTGTTTATTATAAAGCTAACAATGAAGACAAGACCCAAAACAATAGCAAATATCAAAAGTATGTTCCCTCTTTCCCCTATTTTCAAAACATCACCTTCTAAACCTTTGCTTGTCAATCCCACTTCTCTTTACAGACATCTCCTCAACTCCCATCTGTTGCGAGGGCATCCATTCCTTGCTTATCCAGATTGAGTCTATTATCGGTCCTGTAAGTCCCATTGCCATGATAACCCAAAAAAGCCAGGCCCCAGCGACATATGGCCACACAACAAACAACGCAATAAAACTAAAAATTGCTGTTATGAAAGTAGCCATTCTACTTGTTCCAAGATATCTTCTAACAAATACAACAATGCTTAGAAAAACCAAAATTCTTAGTATAAGGTTTGCGTCCCTTAAAAACTGTGCAAAGCTTACAAGTGCTGTCAGCTCCATAAAGGATAGTTAGGTTTTATCCTTTTTTAAGTTTTGCTTGAGAGCCAGTGTTGTGTTGTTTTTAGCTGTGGTTTTCCTCGTTGTTTCCCTGGTTGTTTCCTTCTTCCTGGTTTTCTTGTCTGGCTCCGCCACCAAAAATACTAAAATCATCGAAAACACTGGTAAATAGGCGTTTCCAGGTTAATATCTTTATCAATTCCTCAAGCCCGTTGTTTTTCTCAAGCTCAGGAATATCTGTCTCAGAAAGCTCTTGAAGACCATAGGCCTTGATTGCCGGAATATCTGTTGTGTTTGGCAGGTTACATAGGGCAGCAGACAGGACATTTTCCCTCCCTGTGTTTATATGCCTGTCCTCACAGTCTTCCCTCTCTCTGATATCAGGGATTGCGTTACATCCACCTAGCTCAGGCATTCCTACTCTTACTATATTTGTTGTTCTTAGGCCAGCGCTAACAAACCCAGCAGTTTTCAACATTTTGGAGACTCTTGACTCTGCCTCTACCCTGGCGATCTCACCAAACACATCACTCAAAATTCTAGTTTCGTTCCAGAAATATTTTATTTTATTTTCCGACACGGTTTTCAGGAGATAACCTTCCAAAAGAAGCCTTTCCAAATCGTCCAGGTTATCTATCCTAAACTTTTCCAACTCCTCGTTAAAGTTTATGTTTGTTGTTATTTGTCCATCCTCAATAAAAAACCCGGTGCCACCTGTTTTTTCCAGTGAAATTCCTGTGTTTGGGGGAACATAGGCAACCGTAATCAAAAACAGGCTGTCAGGGCTGTCTTTTGTGGAGAAGCACCATTCAAGACCATAACCTCTTCTATCTTTGTTGCAAATGCTTTTACTTGCTTTTTTATCAGGTATGTTTTTATAGCTTGTAAAGTCAAAACCAACAAAGTCCTTCATCTCAGGTGTTGTACTTCCTTCATTTAGTGTTGTTAGTGCATCCCAGTATGCAAAGTTTTCCCCTGGGTTGTAGTTGTAAACATCGTAGAAGAAAGATGCTTTGTTGTTATCCTTGCTAACCACGGCTAGAATTGCCTTTGGGATGCTTGGGCTGTAGTTTATCCTTATTTTTCCATCATTATCAACATAACTTTCAAGAACAACGCCGTTTTTGATATCGGAGTTTTCTAACTGTGTGAAAACCATCTCTTTCCATCCCCTTGATGTGTTTGGGAGAATTTCAAGGTTTGGTGAAAGCCCCTCAAAAAACCTTACTCCAGATGCAGGAATTACCGTGTAATCTATCCCATAACCGTTTCTGTTGAATTTTTGTTCTCCAAGCTTCTTTCCAAGATTGCTGTTAAAGGCAACCCACTCAAAACCATCTAGGGGGAGAAAAACACTGGGGAGTTTTTCTAGGGTAACCAGAACCTGGAAAATATTGTCAACATCTAAAAAACTTCCTCTCTCCATATCCTCAGGAATTATCGTTATACTAACCCTATACAGTCCTGGTGTTGGAAGCTCCAGCCCAGAGCTACTGTCCTCTCCTGTATATGGATCTGCAAAGACAAACCTGCCCTCCTCAATCAGCTCAAGAGCCCAACCATACTTGCTTGTTTCAAACCCACCGGCTGTGAGAATGTTTTTTGCCCAGTCCTTGAAGTCGTTTAGGAAATCGTTGTTTATAACTCCTGGCTTTAGATATGCCCTAAAAGACAGTCTTGTTTCTGGACGGTTGTTTGATCTGTAAATTTCGATAAACTCATCGTTTATTACTCCTTGGCCAAGAGGCGGTGTTAGGCTAGCAACACAGCTAAGTCTTGTTGTCTCAACAACTTCATTTCCTTCTGTGTCTTCTATGGTTTCAAGCAGGCTAATCTCAGCAACAAACCTCTCGTAATTTCCGAAGTTTGAGATGTCACAAGTTATTTTGTGCTTGTTTTCAACATGTTCTAAGTCACAAGCTATATTTTCCTCGGTCTCGTTAAATACTCTTGCGTTGTACTCTTCAATATCATATCTATCGGAAATTCTTATGGTTACATTCTCATAGTCCACCAAAGCAACAACGTCTGAGCTAAGCTCTCCGGCTAAGGGGGTATCTTCCGCCCCACACTCTATAGTTCTCTGCAACGCAGATATATAGCGCCCCTCTATTGTTTCCTGGGATGGTGTCTGAAACTCTGATATAAATTTATCAAGCCTTTTTATTATGCTTTCCAAAAGCTGTGCCTGGTCACATAAAACCTCTCCGCTGGAACAAAAATTTATGTCTATCTCTGATGTTCTCCATGTAAATTCCGAACTTAGGGGGATGCCCTGAATCCCTATCCCCTCTCTGCCAACAGCTAGATTCTCTATCCCAACATCAAAACCAAAGCCAAGTCCTGCAGGACTTACAAAGGAAACTCCGTCTCCTAGCCTAAAAGGAAGTTCCTCAACCTCGGCTACCGGAACTCGCTCAGCTTCTGGAATCTGTACTCTGTTGTAGATAACAAAAATCAGGGTTATAACTGCAAACGCAATCAAGGCATAAACCAACAAGGTGAAAACAGTTGCCTGTCCTTTTTCTTCTTTTTTCCATTTTTTGAAAAGTTTTTCTAACATACTATCTCACCGGGCTTACTGTTTTAACAACCTCCTCACAAATATAGTTTCTGTAGTCTGGCTTGTTTTTTATTTTTATATGATATATCTCTGCCTCCTCGAGGTTTGTCCAACAGTTTGCATCCCCCCTAAAGTCATAGTTACAGTCAAATGCATCACATATTGGTGTGTTGGTCCATCTCTCTATCTCGTTTGGGGTACAGAGATTGTATTTCTTTCCGTCTTTTATGTGTTTTGTGTAGTATTTTCTGTTTGCGTTTATTATTAGGTAGCCATAGTCAAAGTTATTTTCAGCAATTCCCTCTCTTTCTATCTCTAGGTTTACTTTTTCGTTTTTTTTTACCATGCTTCCTGTGTATGATTTTGTTTCCTCGTAAGGAGTTTCAATAAAGTATTCTACTCCCTCACTAAAGTTTTCTGATAAAATTTTTGTTTGATATTTTGTTAACGCATTTCCACGATAGTCTACAAAGGAAACTCCTGTTGTTGATGGATCTGCCAGTGAAACATCCTTGTAGATAAACGGTAAGGTTGTTTCTTTGCATTCCTTCCAAAACTTTCCTAGAAAACTAAACACAAGTGACGCTCCCCAGATAACGGGGTTTGGTATTGACAACTGAAGAACAGATGTTAGGCTGGTTATTATTGTTCTTGTTTTCACTGCCTCTATCAACATGCTTTCAATTCTATTTTTGTTTTTTGCCTCTTCTTCAAATGCCTGAAGCAGGTCTTTTGCACATCTTCTTACCGAGCCAAACTTCTCATAACAAACATTTACTATTGTTTTTTTGTCTTTTCCCTGCGTTAGGTCAAAGACATAGTCTTCCTTGTCAAGTAGAAAGCAGTAGCCTGCCTGAGAAATTATGTTCCCTGTTTTTTTTGGATCTATAACTTTTTCAGGCTCTACAAAGATATCCACTGGCTTTAGATAGCTTTCTGTTTTTTCATCTCTTAAGTCAATAACATTAGGGCTGTTTTCAGCGTCAAACATTGCTGTTATAAACAAAGGATACACGCCAGGAACACCATCCAAGTCGGAAGAATCTAGCCTTATTTTCATGTCTATGTTTTGGAGGTTTCCTTCCTCGTCTCTTGTCTCTATAAACACAGGAACGTCTCCTGCCCTTAACAACCTAGATGAGATTTTGAAGTTTGTGTTAAACTCTTCATAACAATTTTTGTTTACCCCAACCAAAATTTCCCTGCTTTGCCCAAGCTTTCCAAAGTTTTTTAGTTGTTCTCTTGTCTCCTCGGAATAAGCCATGCAACTTGCTAAGCTTCCTGTAAAAGCAGTAAAGTTAAAATCTCCAACAACCACTAAATCTTTGTTCTCCCCCTCCAGGAAAGGCTTTCCTACAAAATAAAGCTGGACATTGTTTTTCTGGAGCTCTGTGTTTTCTCTTCCGCTGAGTTTTAACTCAAACAAAGTTGCGCTTCCAGGTTCCAACGTAGGGTCTCCTTGGTTTGAGTCAAAAACAAGGGTTTCCTGAGCCCCTAACTCTATTTCTCTCTCTCCAAAGTAGTAGGAAACAGTTACAGGCAAGCCATCTGCCTTCATGTAAAGCTGCCTTATTGTTATTGGCAAGCCCTCAAAGGAACACGTGTTTACAAGGTTAAACTGCAGGGTTACCGGAGAGATTCTTTCACCTAAAAACAACTTTCTTTCTCCTATCAGTTCTCTTCCTTCAACGGAGAAGCCCTCTACTTTCAAACACTTCTCTATCTCCTCAAAGCTTATCGTAACATTTATGCTTACATGGAAAGGAATTTTTATATCTAAAGAGCCCCCTTCAATTCCTTTATGCTTTAGTCTTATTGAAAAGTTTCCATCAATCTCCGAGTTTTTCTTAAGTTTTTCAAATGCCTGTGGACTAAATATCGCTTCTCCATGCAAAACAATCGTTTCACCGGCTCTAAGTTCTTTTCCTTCTCCGGTTAAGGATATTGTAAATATGTCTGGAACCTGGGGGACAAAAACATCAAAAACCTCTAAGTTAAAGTCGCTTAGGTTTTCTAAGGAAATGTTAAAGTCCGTTGTTCTTTCAGTAGCACTCAAAAAAATGTTAACAACATCTGGAAAATAGCTTATCTCAGGAACACTTACAAAGAAAATATTTTCAACGGAGGCATATCCCGGCTTTTCAAGCCTTAGTGTTAAGTTGTCATCCGCCGAGAAGGAGTGTCCTAAGTTAAAGTCAATCTCTCCCAACAAGTTTGTTAGGGGGTTTTCCAGGGAAAGAACCTGTGGCTTGTTGTTTACAAATGCCTTGACAACAACATCTCTAAGCCTGGTTTGTGTTTCCTGATCCTTAACTTCTATATGGAAGTTTCCTGACTTTCCTATAACAAGAGTTCCAAACCTGTTTTTGATTTCTATATCCACAACCATACTTTTCTCTTCCTCAACGCTAAGACTAACCTGCTTTTCAAAAATTACTTCCTCCTCGGCATTCTTAAAAACAAAGTTGTAAACATGGTTTCCTCCATTACTGGCATAGAATGGCATTCTTACATCTAGGGTTTCCTGCTCCCCA
>JAFCFF010000015.1 GCA_017608775.1 Candidatus Iainarchaeum sp.
TCTTTAGGCTTTCTGAATCTGATATAGGTATAGATGTTGTAAACAACAGATATAACAAAACCAAGGAAAAAAAGCAATGTAAAAATAAAGAAAACAGCCTCCTCTACTCCTGTCAAGGCATAGGTTAAGTTATGTAGAATAGAAGATATGATTGCTGAAATAAATAACCAATAAGTAAGCCTTGTTTGTGTTTCCATTTTAGTTATATTTCTTTTTTGTGTTTATAAAGGTTTGTTAATTAGTACTTGAACTTTCTTTCATAGTCTTTGTGGTCAAGCCATTCAAGGATTATACTAATTATCTTAACTTTGTCGCCTCTAATAAAGTACATTAGTCTCCAAGCATTTGGAAGATTATATTTCCATAGATTGTTTATTTTATATTTTTGAGTATACTCGTTAGGCCAAAGTTTTTTTGGAATTTTTATTCCAGCAAAAGGATTTATCTTTAAATCATCAATTGCTCTATCTATAAAATTATAGAGTGTTTTTTCTTCATAGGGCCCCTTCTTAAGTTTTTCAAATGCTTTTCTAAGACTGGAATCTACAAAAGCAACCTTTTTTATTCTTTTATTGTTCATATACCCACGTCATCTGATAAAAAGTTCCTTTCTTTTTAACATCTTTCTGACTCCTTCAGGATCCCAAATCCAAACTATTGCTCCATCTTTGTCGATGTAAATCTTTCCAGAGTATTCAAGATAGTCAATTATCAGATTAAATGTTTGATACATCATCTTTTTAGGAAGGCTTTTCCAAAGTTGTGTTTTTGTTGGGTATTCCTTAGCGTTTTTTATTGCTTCCTCAACCATCAAGACAGTGTCAAGCCTTGGATATCTTAGTATGTTTTTTCTTTTTAACGTGGTTTGTTTAACATATTTCTTAACCATGTTACCACCTATATCAATTGATATAGTAAGTATATTTAAGCTTTTCCTCTTAAAAAAGATTTGGTGTTTATCTATTAATATTTGTGTGGTTGATTGTATGGCAAATCAGGACAAGCCAAAACTAGCTTTGGCTTTGGGAAGCGGAGCTGCAAGAGGATATGCTCACCTTGCTGTGATAAAAAGACTGCAGGAAGAAGGCATAGAAATAAGTCATGTGAGTGGTGCAAGTGTTGGTGCCTTGTTTGGCGCTTATTATTGTTTAAATGGGGAGATAGACTCTGCTCTTGAGCTGTCGGAAAAGATGAGAAAAAGAGACTGGCTTGGTCTTCTTGATCTCGGAAACATAAGAAACTCTCTTATAAAGGGAAACAAGATAAGGAAGTTTCTCTACAACAAGTTTTTTCAGGATAAAACATTTGAGGATCCCCAAATACCCTTGACGGTCTGTGCAACAAACTTAACAAAGAGCGAGCCAGAGTACTTTGAAAAAGGATCTTTGACGGATGCGGTAATGGCTTCTGTTTCATTGCCAGGAATATTTCCTCCCTATAAGCTAAGGGGAAATCTTTATGTTGATGGAGGGGTTTTAGATCCTGTTCCTGTAAGGCCTTTATACGAAAAAAGAATAAAGAAAATAGTTGGGGTAAACATAAACCACACCTCCTTAAGAAAACTTAGGGAAAACCCAAGAACCCTGCCTGTGGTTTTAAGTAGCTTTTATCTTATGATGGAAAAACCTTCCGGAAGGTTTTCAGCAAGAAGAGTTTTTCCTATAAAGCCAGAGTTCAAGATTGGCTTTATAGACTCCATGAAGTTTTATGAATGGAAAAAGTTTTACAAGATAGGTGAAAAAGAGATTGATGAGAAGATGCCTGCGTTAAAGAGATGGTTAAGAAGAAAATAATCTTTGTATAATAATTGAAAAAAGGCAATTTACCTTAGTAAGTTTTAAATACAAATATGTGTTGAATTTTATTGTGATTAAATCAAGATCTAAAAAAGCAATTGCTCAAGTAATAAAAACCAATTATAGTTTATTTCCTGATAAGCAGTTTAGGGGGAAAACCAAACTAGTCAAAATGCTTTATTTGTTAGAAAAAGAAAGAAAAATTAAAACAGGATTGAAATTTAAGCTCCATCATTATGGTCCATATTCTGATGATATTGATAAAATATTAATTAATCTTGAGAAAGAGGGCTATATTAAAACACAGAAAGGAAAAAAATTTGATTATACTGAAATTTCTTATATTCCTACTAAAAAATTACTTTCAGAAGATTTAGGACTTACTAAAAATGAAATAAAAAATATAGAAAGTTTGGAAAGAAAATATAGAAGTTTATCTGCATCTGAGTTATCGAATTATATCTACGAGGTTTATATAACCAAGAAGAAAACTCCTGTTGAAGTTTTGTTGAAAAAAAATTAATTGATTTTATTATTTTGATGAACGGTCAAGAAGTTGTTATAGATACTTCAATTTTTGTTGCATTATGGCATCCAGACTCACCAGTATATCAGAGCATACATTCCAGAGATTTTTTTGAAAAAACAGAAACCTGTCTTTTTGGATTGCTTGTTTGTGAGGAACTTGTTTTTGGAGAAATAAATAAAAAATTTGGCAAAAAACTTAAGATTTTAGTTGAAAATTTCCTAAATTTAAAGAGAAAACTTTCCAAGATTGGAAAGTGGGAAAATCTAAAAATTAAGAAAGAAGATAAAAATGAAATAAATAAATTAAAGAAGAAATCTTTGGAACAAAACTATGATTTAAGTTATGTTGATTGCGTGTTAGCTTATTTAGCCAAAATAAATAATAAAATTTTATTGTCTTTTGATGAAAATTTAATAGATTTTTGTTATGAAAACAACATAAACGCAGCATATCCACAAGAGATAACTAAATTTTAGAGTTTTTTATTTGCTTTTCTGATTAGAAGTCCCTCAAAATTACTACATAGCCTCAAGCCTTCTTATTCTTTCCTCTATTGGCGGGTGAGTCATAAGAATTGTTTTCCATCTTCCTTTCTTCAAGGGATTTGCTATAAACAGATGTGCGGTTGCGTTGGTTGCTATCTTTGTTGGCTTGTTTTCCTTAGCGATTTTCCTCAAGGCGTTTGCAAGTCCTTTTGGATATCTTGTTGTAAAGGCAGCACTGGCATCTGCTAAAAACTCCCTGTTTCTGGAGATTGCTAATGTTATTAACCTTGCAAATATAGGAGCAAGAATAGCCAATACAATTCCAATAACTAATAGGATAACTCCAAATCCTCCCCTGTCCCTACTTCTTCCTGAAAACCACAAGCTTCTTAGAAATATGTCTGCCAGTATGATAACAATTCCGGTTATGACAGAGGCAACAAGCATTATTCTTATGTCGTAGTTTTTGACATGGCTTAATTCATGAGCCAGGACTCCCTCTATCTCTTGTCTGTTTAGTTTTTTCAATGCCCCTTGTGTTATCGCAACAGAGGCGGTTTCCGGGTTTCTTCCTGTTGCAAAGGCGTTTATGCTTTCGTCCGGTAGAATATAGATTTTTGGTTTTGGTATTCCAGAGGCTATTGCCAATCCCTCAACCGTGTTGTGCAAAAAAGGATTTTCGTTTTCTGGGACAAGCCTTGCTCTTGATAGACTTAAAATAAGCTTGTCTCCTGTGTAGTACTGAACAAGCCCAATTACCAATGCAAGAACTGTTCCTATCATTATTCCAAGCCAAATATTTCCGACCCAGGCATAGCTTATAACAACAGCAACTATGACAACAAAAACTATGAAAAAGAAAAACAGAAAAAAAGTCTTTGTGTTGTTTCCTCTTATATAATCAAACAGATTTATTTTTGGTGCTGCGATTTTTCTCATATTCCCACTTATAAAAAAAGTTTTTAATAAACTAATTAAAACTTAACCTTGATTGGTCTTGTCTCTCTTTCAGGAATCTCAAAGTACTCTCTTTCCTTAAATCCAAGACCTCTTGCAATTAGGTTTGCGGGAAACCTCTCCCTTGTAACCTCGTATGTCATGATAGAGTCGTTGTAAAACTGTCTTGCATATGCTATCTTGTTTTCTATGCCCTCTAGCTGTTCCTGCAAAAGCTTGAAGTTTTCGTTTGCTCTTAGCCTTGGATAATTTTCAGCAACAGCAAACAGGCTTTTCAATGCTCCTGTTAATATGTTGTCTGCCTTTGCCATCCCCCTAACATCCTCTTTTTTCTGTGCTGTTATTATCGCTGACCTTGCCTTTGTTATGTTCTGCAACAAGCTTCTTTCATGCCTCATATATCCCTTAACAGTCTCAATTAGATTGGGAAGCAGGTCAGTTCTTTTCTTCAGCTGTACCTGAATCTGGCTCCATGAGTTTTCAACCCTGTTTTTAAGGGTAATTAATCGGTTAAACACAAATATAACCCAAAGAACAACGAGAATAACAACTGTGAGAATTATCCACCAAATTACTGCCATTTTAATCTCCTTATTTTATTTACACAAAACAATTTTAAAAACTTGTTTATTTGGACAAAGAAACATTTATATATATTTGTATATATATACACTTATATAAAAAGTGGTTTTATGATGCTGACAAAAACCCAAAAGAAGAAAATATTGCATTACCCAACCCTAAAAACAGTTTTGGCTGTTGAGGAAGTTTTAAAAAAAGCAGAAAAAGCCTTAAACAAAGAGCAAATTAAAAGCAAACTTCCAACAAAAATCCAACACCAAACCCTAAATCTTATTTTGAATTATCTTGAAGATAGTGGAAAAATATTTGTTGGAAAGAAAGGAGTTCTCTGGACATACAACCCAAGCAGGAAGCTTAAAAAAGCAATAGAAAAGGGAACGCAAGTGAGATAATGTTTGGGCCGGACAAGACTATTCGAGTTGTCCTTAGCAAAAATGTTGAAAAAGAATTTGAGAAGCTCAACAAGATTGTCGGGGAAGAAAAGAAAGAAGGAATAACAAATTCAGATAATCAAAGATTATTGAAATCAATTAACAGGGCTTTGGACTTGATAAAACAAAATCCAGAGGCCGGCATTCAGATAAGAAAGAGATTAATACCAAGAAAATACATTAAAGAGTTTGAAATAAACAACCTTTGGAAGTTTAATCTTGTAAACTATTGGCGAATGCTTTATACCCTAAGAACAGATAAAATAGAAATAATTAGTTTTGTTCTTGAAATCATAGATCATAAAAAATATAGCAAGTTGTTTGGATATAAAAAGAAATAAGCGATCTTCAGTAAAACCTTAATAAACTTTACCTCATAGATTTTCTTATTCTTCTTTATTTCGCTTGGTGTTAAGATGGATTTCAAGGCTACTGAAACAGAGGTAAAAAAGCATTGGGAAGATATAGATCTTCCTAAGTTGAGAAAAGAGAAAAGAGCAAAGGGAAAGAAGTTTTTCTATCTTGACGGCCCTCCCTACGTAAACGTTAAACCACATGCAGGAAACTTTTTTACGAGAATTTTAAGGGATTCATATTTAAAGTTCAAGCAGCTACAAGGATATAACGTCTGGCTAAAGCCTGGTTTTGATACACATGGCTTGCCTGTTGAGGTTGTTGTTGAAAAGCAGCTTAAATTAGGAACAAAGAAACAAATTCATGAGTTTGGGGTCGCTAACTTTGTTGAGGAATGTAGAAAGCATGCTCTGGCATACAAGGAATTATGGATAGATTTTTATAAAGACATAGGACACAACGAGTGGGATTTGGACGATCCTTACATAACCATGAGAAACGAATATATTTCCTCAACCTGGAGATTTTTCAAGGCTGCCGAGGAAAAAAAACTACTTTACAAGGGAAAAAAGACAGTTCCTTTTTGCCCAAGATGTGAAACAGCGTTGTCCTCCCACGAGGTTGCTCAGGAGTATCAGCAAGACACAGATTATTCAATTTACGTTAAGTTTCCTGTTAAAAACAAGGAAAAAGAGTTTTTTTTGGTATGGACAACAACTCCATGGACCCTGGTTTCAAACCTAGCCATAACAATAAACAAGGACTTTGACTATGCTCTTCTTGATTACAAGGGAGAAAAGCTGTGGATAGCAAAGGACACCTTGGAAAGACTTGTTGATAACAAAGTCTTTGATGAAAAACCAAACATTTTAGAAGAAAAAAAAGGAAAAGAACTGCTTGATTTGCAATATACAAATCCTTTGGAAGAGAAAATACCCTACCACAAAACAATAAAACACATTGTTGTTCATGACGACTATGTTTCCCTGGAAGAGGGAACAGGCTTGGTTCACACAGCTCCAGGACATGGAGAGGAGGATTATGAAACAGGACTAAAGTATAATCTACCGATATTTTCCCCTGTGTCTGACTCTGGTCATTTCACAGAGGAGGCAGGAGATTTCTCAGGAAAGCTGATTTTTGACGCCAACAGGGAAATTCTGGATTTCCTAAAAGAGAAAAACGTTTTGTTAAGAGAGGAGACATACATACACTCCTACCCACATTGTTGGAGATGCAGGACAAAGTTGTTTTACAAGGCCTCAACAGAATGGTTTGTAAAGATGACTGCCTTAAAAAACAGGTTGATAGAGGAAAACAAGAAAATCCTATGGCAGCCTAAATGGGCAGGAGAGAAAAGATTTGGGGACTGGCTGAAAAATATAAGGGACTGGAGCATCTCAAGAAAGAGATTCTGGGGCATTCCTCTTCCTATATGGGAATGTGAGAAATGCGATAAAAGAATTGTCTTTGGTTCAAAACAAGAGCTTGAGAAAGTTTATGGCAAGGAAATAAAGGATTTGCACAAACCATACATAGATGAAGTTAAACTAAAATGTGAGTGTGGGGGGGAGATGAAAAGAGTTGAGGAGATAGCAGATATCTGGTTTGACTCAGGAGCAGCTCCCTGGGCAAGCTTGGCACACTATGAAAACTCCGAAGAGTTGTTTAACGAGTTGTTTCCGGTTGACTTTATAACAGAGGGCTCAGACCAAACAAGAGGCTGGTTTTACTCTTTACTAGCGGAAAGCGTTCTTCTTTTTGATAAGGCATCTTACAAGAAAGTTCAGGTTAACGGGCTTGTTCTTGACGAGAAGGGAGAAAAGATGTCAAAATCTAAGGGAAACGCTATCGATCCCCTAGAGCTTCTTCAAAAATACCCAGCGGATTCCCTAAGATGGTATCTGCTTGCGGTTTCTCCGCCATGGAATGACTTTTCAATAATAGAAAGGGATTTCTCTCTTTACACAAAAGGATTAAACACATACTACAATCTATTCACCTTTGTCCAAAAATACTTTGAACTTTATAACTTCTCACCAAAGGAAAATCTAGATAAGCTAGCAAACAAGCTGGAGATAGAAGACAAATGGATTTTAAGCAGATTCACAAATCTAAAAGAAGAAACAGAAAAGGGATTTGAGAACATGGAAAACCATGTTCCTGCAAGAGCCTTGTATGACTTTATTCTAAACAACCTAAGCAGGGATTACATAAAGTTTGTTAGGGAAAGGATAAAAGAGGGAAACAAAAGAGAGCAGGTATTTGAGGTTCTTCACTTTGTTCTAAATGAACTTCCAAAGTTTTCAACACCAGTGATTCCATTCCTATCCGAGAAGATTTATCAAAGCTATAAGTTCAGAAAGAAAAAAGAAAAGTCTGTTGTTTTGGAGGAATGGCCTGACTTCTCTTTCAGGGATGAAAAGCTAGAGGAAAAGATGAAAAAAGTTTTGGAAGTTATTGAAAAGGCTTTAGCAATAAGAGACAGGGAGAAAATTCCTGTAAGGCAAGCACTGAAAACCCTAAAAACAAACTCAGACATAGAGGAAGGAGAGCATATTGTGAAAAGAGTTGTCAACGTGAAAAATATAAAGTATTTTAAAAAAGAGGGAAACATAGAGGTAGAGCTTGATCTTAGAATCGACAAGGAACTTTTAAGTGAAGGGATAACAAGGGAGTTTACAAGAAGGATTCAAGATATGAGAAAGAGTTTAGGTTTGATAGAGACAGATTTAATAGAGGTTTCAATCTTAGGAGATAAAGAAACCCTAGGCTTAATTGACAAAAAAACCCTTGAGAAAAACACAAACACAAAAAGGCTTTACCTTGATAAGGAGATAAAGCCGGACTTAGAAAAAACACACAAAATAAAAGACAAGGACTTCAGAATTTTAATAAAAAAAGCATAGTGATAGCTGTTCTCACATAATAACTGAAAAACTTATCTTAAACACAAAACATAAAAAAACAAACAACTAGTATTAATTAGAAGGAGGTTTGAAAATGGCCTTGGAAATTTCTATCATATTGGCAAGGTTTTGGGGAATTCTTATGGTGGTTGTATGCCTACTTTTTCTTGTAAGAAAAAAATCATTGGACTATATTTTCAGAGCATCCAAAGATAAAGCCTTTATGCTTATTTCAGGCTATCTGGCGTTTATACTAGGCTTAATTACCGTAATTTTACATAATATATGGGTTGCTGACTGGAGAGTTGTCATAACTGTTTTTGGGTGGTTTTCCCTAGTCAAGGGGGTTGCGAGGATTGGGTTTCCGGAGTTCGTCCAAAAGGCAATACAGGGATTTAAAAACAAACCAGCCATTCTTATCAATGCATTGCTGATCTTTGTAATCCTCTTAGGCGCATGGTTAATTTGGATGAGTTGTTTTCAAGCAGTTTAAACAACATCCAAAAATCTATCTCTAAAAGGAAAAAAATATAAAAAGAAAGACAGTATTTTATCATGCTTGGGCCTATAATATTCATACTTGTTGTTCTTGTTCTCTCATATTTGTTTGGGGAGTTCTTCAGACACTTTGGAATTCCAAAGGTTTTTGGATATGTATTAAGCGGTTTGTTTCTAACACTGCCTGCCCTAAAAATGGCTTTTTTCACTGAAACAAATCTTGAAATTCTGAAGTTCCTGGCTGACATTGGCCTGATTCTGTTGTTTTTCTTTGTTGGCCTGGGAATAGACTTTAGAAAGATGAGAAGTTTTTGGACAACCTCTATCTATGCTGGTTTTTTCAACACCCTGTTTCCCTTCCTTGCTGTTTTCCTGATATCCCTAACTTTTCAGCTTCCGGTAGAGGTTGCCTTGATTGTTGGTTTGGCAGCGGCAATGAGTGCTCAGATTATTTCAATAGACATTCTTGAGGAGCTAAACCTTCTTAGAACAAAGCTCGGAGAGCTAATTCTTACCATAGGAATCTCCTCAGATGTTATTCAGCTTTTTTTTCTTGTGTTTTTGGTCTCGCTTCTAAACATTCCGATATCAACATTGTCTTTTTTCCAGGTTTTACTTAACATAGTTCTTTTTGTTGTTGTCTCGGTTATTTTCTACTTTGTAATTGCTCCGTTTGCCTTAAGATTTTTTGAGGAGGAAAAAAACGAGGTTAGCTTGTTTACCGGCATTTTCATACTCAGCCTTTTCATGGCCTTGCTTTCCGAAGCCCTTGGCCTAAGTGTTTTTGTTGGTGCTTTGGTTGCAGGAGTTATAATAAGGCACCTCTTGACAAGGGAGAAAAAAGCCCACAAGATATGGGAGGAACACTTTATAGCAAAGACAGTGCATGTCATAAGCTTTGGTTTCTTTATTCCCTTGTTTTTTGTATGGGTGGGAATAAACGCCCTGCTTCCCAAAACCCTTGACAATCTTTCGTTTACACTTACAATAACAATTCTTGCGATTGCTGGAATCATATTTGGAACGCTTTTGGGAGTTTATCTTGTAAGAAAAAGCTTTAGAGAAGGTCTTGTGGCCGGAATTGCTCAGGCAGGTAAGGGAGACATGGATTTGATAATTGCTGTTATAGCTCTGTCCTCTTCTTTGATAAGTCCTCAAATTTACTCCTCCATAATCTTTATGTCCCTGTTTTCAATACTTTTAGCTCCACTGCTTTTTAGGTCTGTGATTCACTACTACTTCAAAAAATAGCAACTTTGAGAAAAATAAAGTAGGGCTGTCCGGATTTGAACCGGAGTCATGAGGTCCAAAACCTCATATGCTTGACCACTACACCACAGCCCTTACAATAAACTAAATGAAATCCAAGATTTTTAAAGTTATTTTATTTTAAACCTTTCCCTGTTTTTATATTAAAAAGGTGAATCAATGCTCTGGCCGTTTGGAAGGAAAAAAGAGGAAGAAAAAGTAGGGGAAAAATCAGAAACCCCTCTCTCAAGGGAAAAATGCGCTTTGTGCAATCAGATCGGAGCAGACAAGAAATGGGCAGGACAGTGGTGGCACACAAAATGCCTAAGAAAAGCAAGAAAAATAGCAAAGGGCATGGTTTAGTTTTTACCTCTTGTTTTTAGTTTTATTTTTCTTTTACCTATATCCCTAACAGACTCTCTTACCAACTTTTTGTCAAGTTCAATCAGTTCTTTTACAACTGGGTTTTTATAGTTTAACTTATACATTTTTGCTTTCCCAACTTTCCTTGTATAAACAACTATTTTTCTTTTTAACAGCTTTTCCCAAAAGGTTTCCAAGCTATTCCACGATATATTTGAATATCTTGAAATATCTTTTTTTGAGTAGTCGAACTCTTGGTTTTCTATCAAAAAGTCAAACACTCTTATTATTGGATAGTCTCCAAAAAACTCTACAAAAATTGATTTATTTCTCTTCATCCTATCACTGTTTATAGGAAATATACTAAGAAAATAGTTTAAATATCTTACTCTAAAAGTTTCAATAAATGAAACTTTCTAAAATAGTAATTAGAAAAAAGATTTTATACAAATTAGCTAGACATAAATTTCGGGGAGGCAAGCATACATCTGTAGAAAGTGTTGCGAGAGGCTTTCCTAAAGAATTTATAAAAGATGTTAAAACTGAGATTAAGGAATTGATACGCGAAGGTTTTATAAAAGTAAAATCCACTCATTATGGAATTCATGTTTCATTAAGTATGGATAAAAAAGAAGAGATTGAGAAAATAATTTTTAATGATTAATCTCTTATAAAATTTCTTAACTCTTTTTCCACAACTTCTCTTATCTTCTTACCAGCTATTTTCCCCCCAAACTTCTTCATCGTTTCTCCAACCAAGGCATTAAGTGAATACATTTTCTGTTTTTTAACAAATTCCTTTTTTTCTTGGATTATTTTCCTTACTTCTTTTTCAAGCTCCTTCTCAATTTTTTTCGGGGCTTTTTTTATCTCTCTCAAAACTTTAACAAGCTGCTTTCCTCTTGAAAGCTCTCTTAAAATCTCCTTTCTCAAATCCTTTATGAACTTTCTTGCCTTGAAGGCCTCCAAAAACTCTTTTAGCTCTCTCTTACCTATCCTTTCAACCATGACTCCCTCTTTTTCCAGGGTTTTCATGTCCTCAAGAACTGTTGTAAACAAAAACTTTGCTGGAATTCCTCTTTTAATCCATCTTATGAAATCCTCAGCATATTCATGAAGAGAAAGCTCCCTTATCTTTCCCTTTTCCAATCCCTTTTTCTCAAAGAAGGAGGCTCTTTTCTCAAAGCTTAGAGGCAATTCCTTCCTGAGTTTTGAAAGCTGTTTTTTATCTATCTTTACAAGGGGGACATCTGTTTCTGGATACATTCTTGCCTTTCCCGGCAAAGGCCTTAGATAGTCGCTTTCTCCGTTTTGAAGAGCATTTCTTGTTTCTCCAGGAATTTTTTTTAAAATCAGGTTTAGCCTTTCAATCAAAACATCAAAACACCTTTTAACTTTGTTTTCCTTTCCTATCAAGATAATTGCGTTGTCGTTTTCCCTCAGGTTTAGACTTCTCTTAATTTCTTCTACCTCAGCTGTTTCAATACCATAGCCTGGAAGCTCGTCAAGATGTAGTAGTCCCTTTAATCCAGTTTTAACTTTTAGGTAAGATAAAAGCTCTCTTCCAAATGTTCTTTCAGGTTGTATTTTGAAGGAAAGCAGGTTTTTTGCGTTTTCCATTTCCAAGGCGTAAATTTTATCTCCTCTTTCCAAGGATTTTTTTATTAGAGAAGAGTTTGTGTTTCTAAAAACACTGGTTATCTCTTTTATTTTTTTTGAAAACTTTTTAATTTTTCTTTTTCTGAGTTCTTTCTGCCATTCCAAAATCCTTACCTGCCTTATAACTTCATTCTCAACAATCTTGTCAATAATAGCCAGGTCCTGGACTCCCTTTATCTCAGTCCTTGCACCTTTTTTTATTGAAATATTTACATCTTGCCTTATGCTTCCTATTCCTCGTATTGCCTTTCCTGTTAGTCTTATTAGGTTTCCTATTGCCAGGGCAGCTTCTTTCATTTCCTTTGGGGAGGAAATCTCTGGTTTTGTTGTAAACTCAATCAAGGGAATCCCCTGCCTATCTAGGGAATAA
>JAFCFF010000051.1:0-474 GCA_017608775.1 Candidatus Iainarchaeum sp.
GAACACAAAAAGAAGTTGCTCAGGTAGCAGGAGTAACAGAGGTAACGATAAGAAACAGATGCAGGGAAATAAAAGAAATACTAAAAGACGAGATCAACTTTGATGAAATAGAGTAATTCTTATTTTTCTGTTTTTTATTTTATCTTCATTTCTAATTTTTTAATATGTCCCAAACACCAGACATTTTTCACCAGAAAGAAAAAGAGTGGGGACTTTCTCAAGTCCCCGGGGTTGGGTATGAGGTTAAGGGTTTGGGGGTTAGATGAGCATAAAGTAAATTTTTCTTCCGCTTTTTATTTTCTTTAACTCTCCTTTTCTATGGAGCATGTTTAACCTTGCCGAGGCAGCGTTTCTTCCCTTGTAATTCATATATTTCCTAACATCCTCTGCCTCTGCCATTGTCTTTTCCCTCAGAAAGTCAAGGATTCTCTTGTCCTGCTCTGCCAAGGCCTCAAACTCCAGGGGTTGGGAAGG
>JAFCFF010000051.1:513-5001 GCA_017608775.1 Candidatus Iainarchaeum sp.
GGGAAGGCTTTGAAATGCTTTGTTTTAGGACTGTCTCCTTTAAATCAAGAAACTTTCTCTCCAGCTCCTCGTATTTTGCTAGCAGGGTTTCTAAGGCAGAGTTTGCCTTTCTTCTTTCCTCTGCAAGCTTGAATATTGCCAAGGCCAGTGCCTTGGGCTCCTTTATATTATCAAACAAGACATCTACGTCCTCAGCGTTTACCCTAAAGTCTTTTGAGACCTTATCCTCAAGAGAAAGGTCTTTATTGTCATACCCAGTCATTATATATCATGATAGAGTCGTGATATATATATCTTTGCTTTGGTTTTTTAAATGCAAAAAGTAAACTGTTAGTTTTTTCCTAGTTTGTTTTTTTAAATATTTTTGTTTTTTGAATTAATTTTACTTTGTTTTTCTTTTTTCAAGAGATATATTTTTAAACTTTTTTATTGTTTTATAACCTATTGCATTCCAAAAAATGCAATGAGCCTATCCAAGGTGTATCTTAAATTTCCCCTTCCCTCCCTTTTTTCTTTCTTATACTAAAGTTTTTTTGGTTTAATATAAAAATTTACCTTAAAACAACACTCAAAACATGGTTTTTGAAGTCTATGCTTTTTACTGCTCTTATTTTTCCAAGCCTAAGTTTTTTTATGTATATTTTCAGGGGGGAAATCGCCTTTAGATAGATAACTCCTATGTCAATGTCAAAATCAAGGAAAATATCGTTTTCCCTTGCTCCCTCAAGATAGAAAAAAACCCTTGTTTCTGGTTTTCCCCCTGTGTTTTCCCTTTCTATGTGTGTAATCGGCTCAACAATATCTTTTTCTTTTAGGCTGTCTCTGAGGACAGGGGAATAAAAGTAGTCCTGGAAGTCCAGGTCGTCTATTATCATGTTTACGATATCCCTTAAAGCTGCCTTGTCCAGGTTTTTCCCTCTTTTTATAAATGACTTTTTCATAAAGATAAATGAGGAGCTAGCTCTTAATAAAGATACTGGGTTAGAAAAACAAATCTAGCTTTTTCTGGTGCTTGTCTTTCGAATTTCTCTTTATTGTCCTCCACTCGCTTCTTATCAGACTCTTGCATTCTTTGGGCAGGTTATCCAGGTTATAGATTGCCTTCATTGTGTTTGGGTCTGAGGGATAGCCTGAACACTTCTGCTCAAACAGCTTGCCTAAGGCCTCCATCTCGTTTTCCCTTGCCTCCTTAGCTATTATGGAAGCAGCAGACACAATAGGATATTTGACATCTGCTTTGTTCTCGCACACAATGGAAATACTGTGGCCTAAAAAAGCGTTTAGTCTTTTTTTGTAGAGCTGGGGGTTTGGGTCTGTTGAGTCTATGTATGCCTTCTCTATTTCAAAGTCTTTTTCAAGCTCTTTCAAGGCCTGTGCTGTTCTAAAGGCCTCAAGCTGATGCTTTTTTTCTTATTTGCTTTAACGTTAAAAGTTTTGAATCCCTTAGCCCGAGATCTAGCAAATCATCCTCCTTTTCCCTACTTATCATAACAACTCCGATAAACAAGCCTCCGATAACAGCTCCTCTTCCTGCCTCGTCAACGCCAACAAAAAACTTTGTCATTCAACTCACTAAAACAACTATAAATAAAAAACAACAATAAAAATAAGAATTTGTTTTTTATGTTAAAATAGAAATAAAAGAAAAATATTTCTAGTTGTGTTTTTTCCAAAATTAATCATGTTCCTCAAACATCCTGTCCTGTGTTTTATCGTTTTTTCTTATCCATTCCATTAGCATTGCAACATGTTCTTTTTCCTCGTCTCTGTTATGTTCAAGGAGTTTCCTCAGTGACTCGTTTTTTGTTTCATCAATTCTTTCCTGATACAAGTTTACTGCCTCTAATTCTTCCATAAGAGACTGCCTTGCTCTTTCCAGGTCTTTTGTTTCCTCCTTTAGTTTTTCCCAGTCCTCGTGTTTTGCCATAACAACACCTCCTTTTTTTAAAAATTATTTTTATATTAAACCTAAAATCAATATAATTCCTAAAACAACTAAAACTATTCCTGCAAACAGATGAAGAGTTCTCAAATGCTGTTCTCTCCATTCTGAAACTCTTTCAATAGCTGCAAATCCCATATATATAAGCAGAGTTATAACAAGCATTGGAAGAATAAATAAAAAGTTGTAGTAAAACAACCACGGAATTGCAGCAGACCATGAAACTCCAGATAGGATTCCTCCTGCAACAAAGTATGGTCCTGCGGTACAAGGAAGAAGGAAAAGACTTACAACAACACCAACAAAGAAAGCACCTAACGGAGAAGTTGTTGACTCTATTATTTTTCTCATGTTTGGTCTCCAGGAAACCGGAACTTCCATCAAAAAGCCCTTTCCATATCTGAAATAATCTTTTATGTTAAGCAAACCTATTAGAATCGCAAATACCCCAAGAAGTTTGTAGAGCCATATACCTCCAAGAGACGTTAGGCCTGTAACAGACTTAAAGCCAAGGACTATTAAAATTCCCATAACAAAATAAAGCAAGAAAATTGCAAAGCTAAACGAAAACCCGGAAAACAAAACCTTTCTTTTTTGTTTTGGAAATCTCAACAAGATAGTAGTTAAAAGAATTACAAGAACTGCTAAGGCACATGGGTTTATCGCGTCAACCAGGGCCAGGCCAGTTATTCCAAGAAAACTCAAACTTTTTCTATGTTCCTCCTTGCCAGGCAAGACTGGCTTTTCCTTTTCTAGTGATGGACAAGACGTATCTATTTCTCCTGGTTCCCCAACCTTTTCTAGGAAAGCAGCCATACAAGGAGTATCTCCTAAACAATAAGAATCAGAAAAAAACATTGTTGGTACCTTGCCCCAGTCATATTCAGGAACCTCATATACCTCGAGATATTTCCTGAAAAGCTGAGCATTTTCCCTAACCTTGAAAGCATGTATTTCTATGTTGTATAAATCTTGATTTTGTTGTAAAAAAGAATATAAATTGGCACAGTGAGGGCAATACTCAGAATAAAAAACATAAACACAAATTCCTCTTTCCTTGTTCTCAAAGTTTGCTGTATTATCAATAGTTTCTCCAAGAAAAAACCCTAGAAAAAGAGAAAAAAAGAGAACAAAAAATAAAAAAATAAAAAACTTTTTGAAAAACATTTAGTCACCCAACCAAACTAACAATAAAATTGATAATATCTAATAAAAAATTAAGTTTTTATTTTTCATTTTGAGGTTAAAATCCTCTTCTTCCCAATCCTCTTCTTCCTCCAAGACCTCTTCTCCTAAACCCTGGTCTAAACTCATAGTAGCCTCCTTCTATTCTAAGGGCTTTTCCGGTTACCAGTGCCTCAGCTATCTTTTTTCTTGCGATTTCCAAGAGCCTGTGAAAAGTTGGCTGAGAGATATTCATTTTTTTAGCAGCTGCCTCCTGATCCAACCCCTCAAAATCTCTTAATCTTATTGCCTCAAGCTCTTCCAAACTAATTATAATCTCTTCTAAGCCAGCTAATCTAACTCCCGCTGGCTTGAAGTAAGTTATGTCTGGCTCAAAGGCAATTCTCCTGAATTTTCTTGGTCTTGGCATTATTTAACAACCTCGTCTAGTGCTTCCTTGACGATTTTGTTTGTTATGGTTTTGGTCCAAAATGTCCGCTTACAACTAACTTAACATCTTCGTTTGCAAGCATTTGTGCAACAGCAAAGCCAGCGCCACCACCAAAACGAAACGGGTTTTCAACTGTTTTTATCAGTTTTTTATCCTCAAAAATCAAGTAGTACGGCGCTCTCCCGCTTACTGCACTAACCTGTGAGCTTTCGTCTTTTCCCTCTGAAGCAATGGCTATCTTCATAATTTCACCTCCATCAACTTTTCAACTAAGATTCCCTGAAATATTGAGAAAATTATCATAACAAGAGTAAGAACAACGGTAAAAGGCAACCCAAAATAAAATATTATAAGCGGAAGCAAGGGAAGCTTTATTGCTCTGTTGTAAAGAAAAGTTGCTATATATGCGTTCCTAACTCCTCTTTTTTGTAAGTCATTTAACAAAGGATACCACATATAGATAGGTCCTGTTGATATGGTTCCTCCCACTATTGAAATTAGCCATCCCTTTGTTCCTGCCTGTTTTCCAAGGTATCTAGCTATTTTTTTTGGACTAATAAAGTAGTTTATTATTATCATCAAAACAAATACCAGAATAAAAACAGGAATTATCTTTAGAAAAATAGATAAGGAGAAACTTAGACTAGATAACATGTGCCTTGGGCTAAAGACCAAGACAATGATGTAAATTACAATTACAGCTAAAAGAAAATACCATGCTCCATAGCTTTTTTCAGTTGTTTTCATATTACACCAACTATAAAAACCGTTACTATGGCAACAGCTATTGCAAACACAAAGCTTGTGATGTTTCTTACAATAGCAAACTTCTTCCCAAGAAGCATTATCTCTGCTGGCAGCTGCACAACTCCTACAGTAACACAAAAAACAAAAAAAGCGGTTACAGCCATTAGAGTTATTCCCTGCGCTA
>JAFCFF010000052.1 GCA_017608775.1 Candidatus Iainarchaeum sp.
TATGCGAAAAAATAAGAAAACAGGCTTTCAAGAAATCAGCGAAAACGAAATTAAAAATCAGATTCTCCAGTATCTCACCGCAAGAGGTATCTTTGCCTGGCGACAGAACTCAGGGGCATTTATTTACGAGAATAACAGGCAGAACCACAAAAGACGATTTGTCCGCTGCGGTATCCCGGGAATTTCTGATATTATCGGCTTTTACAAGGGCACTACCTTCTTTCTGGAAGTAAAAACACCAACAGGCAAACCCACAAAAAACCAGAAACTTTTCCTTGAACAGGTCAATAAAAACAATCAGCTCGGCGTAATTGTAAGAAGCCTGGATGACTGCATTGAACTGTTCGAACAGTGGGATAGGAAAGCAAACCTTGAATATCTCAGGAAAAGATTCTCAAAATAGACAGAGGAGTTAGAAGTGGAAAGAAAGCTCTACATGGCCAAAAAAACGCTCAAAGGTAAAAAAAAGATATACAAACCCGGAGACTTCATTGCCCTCTCTCCTGAAAAAGCACAGCCCTTTGTTGAAAAAGGCTCACTTGAGGAAATTCCCGTGGTTGAAACAATCCGCAGAGAAATTGCCTCTTATGGAGGAGTAATCTTTGTAAAAAGTGCTGTTCTGCAGGAAAATATAGCATTTTGCCTGAAAGAAAACAAAAATAAACCGCCCGGAATCATCACATATACAGAGGAAGAACTTGCTTCCCTGATACTCAAAAACCCCACCCCGGAATCCCTGAAGATAATACATGAAGTAAAAAAAACACTGGGTGGACAAATTATCAGGTAACCTTCTGGTTTCCCAGGAGATTCTGCATTGAACTACCCCTCCCTTACGGAAGGGGCCTTCCCGGCGGGAAAGTTAAAAAATGGTTAGGAAATAGTTCCACCAGGATATCTCATGTTTAGCTTTTTATCGCTTGACACCCTGAGAATTTGCTTTTTCTATCAGAACCAGATAATCTTGCAGGGCATCAAGAAGTTTAACATTCCCCTTTGCTGCAGCAAGTATGTTACCAACAGCCATGTCATAAGCAGCAGGGTCCATTCCCTGTTCTACAAGTATGTCTCTTACCTCATTGCTTATCTCATTGAACATAACAACTGAGTTTTCCCACAAAGTTTTTTGTTTATACCACTTGTATGTGGTATACATTCCAACAATACAGAAAAACGTTATGAGGGAAATTATAATGTGGATAGCCCCCCGATTTCTCAGTTTCCTCATCGCTGTGCCCCCTCAATACACCTTAAATGCCCCTTTCCGGTTCTCTCTATGGGGGGAGGCAAGATTTAGAATTATTCTACCCTGATAACGATGAGACCATCAGGACGACGGCCCACAAGATACTTACGTCCTCTGCCATCCGTAACCGGATGGTGAGGAATTCTCTTTTTTACTTTGTTAACTTTGATAAACACCATCTGGTCTTTTTTTAAACTGTGTATTTTATCCATCAAATTTCTTTCCATCATCTTCCCCTCCTTCCTCATATTTCCTGCCCCCCTCAGAACAGAGGCCTCGTTATTCCAGCCTCTCCTCTGAGAGGAGCAGGTGAGCGAAGGGGGGAAAATGTTACATTACATTACAACATTTCTAATACTTGCCTCCCTGACATTTCAAAAACACAGCATATAAGCAAAGTCAAACAAAAAAAGATGCCACAATGTTCCTTTCAGTCACTTTTACAAAGCTCAACAGACACGGTAAAAATGTCTATTTCTATGTTAAAAAAACCAGGAAAAATTTTTATGGAAGAACGGGAACTGCCTCTTATTTATGACTCCGAAGAAAAAAAGGCAGAGAAAGCCTATATAAAAGCCAGAACAGTCAAAAAACCAGAGGGGTTCTTGAAGGTACATGTGGAAGGAAATAGGAAGCTCCTCGCAGACGCAATACTCAGCGCATTCATAGGAGAACCAGAATTTGCGGGAAATTTCCTGGATAGCCTTTTCCTGAACCTCAACTCTGCCGTAAAGAAAAACGCAATTTCCCTACATACCCAGGAGGAAGAAACTAAGAAAGTCCTCTATAAGTTTGCTAACGACAAAAAAACAGCGGTTCTTTTCTGGAATGCAGTTTTTCAGGCAATTAGAGAAGCCATGCACAAAAACCCGTTCTGGCAGTGAGAGGCAGTAGAAGCACACCACAACGATGTACTCCCCTTGTTTTTTCAATAATATTGTAATGATACCAGGAGGAAACCATGAAAGATAAAAACGGCGAAAGTGTTGCAATAAAAGTTAGAGCAATCGGCCAGGAAGCATTCCAGGTTGACATT
>JAFCFF010000016.1 GCA_017608775.1 Candidatus Iainarchaeum sp.
TGGCACGTCTATCCACTCGTTTTCTCCCTGTTTATTTCTTATCATCATCTTTTCCTGGGAGAATATTTTTTTCTCCAAAATTTTCAGATTTTGCTTGTCAACAACATAGTGATCTGGTGTTGCCTTGCCTGCAACCACTGCCTCTCCAAGACCATAGGCAGCCTCGATTTGGATATTGTTGTTTCTTCCACTAGGGTCAACAGTAAAAACAACTCCAGCAATCTCTGAGTTAACCATTCTTTGTACAACAATGGCAATGAAAACCTTTTCATGTGGGAAGCCTTGATTCTTTCTGTAAAAAGTTGCTCTTGCGGTGTAAAGAGAGGCCCATGCTTTTTGAACGTTTTTCAAAACTTCTTTTTCTCCCCTAACGTTCAAAAAAGTTTCCTGCTGTCCAGCAAAACTCGCCTCTGGCAGATCCTCTGCTGTTGCAGAGCTTCTTATCGCAACAAAACTTCCTTCTTTTTCCCCAAACTCAGACGAAAGTTTCCTGTATGCCCTTGAAATTTCCCTCCCAATATCTTTAGGCATCTCACTTTCTAAAATCATCTCCCTCACAAGCCTTGTTTTTTCCTGAAGACTTTCGTTATCTGAGTAATCAATCTCGTTCAATCTATCAAATATCTTTTTGTCAAGTCCGGTTTCCTCTAAAAAGTGTTTAAATGCCTGTGCAGTGACAACAAAGGCATTTGGAACAGGAAACTCAGTATTATATAGTTCTGCGAGGTTGCTTCCCTTTCCACCAGCAACGACTATATTTTCCCTTCCAATATCCCTTAGCCAAACAATAAACAAAGATTTCATTCTAAAATGAGAATGTTGAACTTCTTTTAAATTTTACAGAACTAGAAATACAACTTTATTTTTCTTTCTTTCCCTTCTCCCCTGTTTTTTCAGGTTTCTTTTTTTCCTCTGCTTTTTCCTCCCTAATCTTTCCCTCTCCTTCTTTTTCTTCTTTTTTCTCTTCCTCTGCCCTTGCCTCTTCTTCCCTAGCCTTTACAACTTCCTCTTCTTTTGCTTTTCTTAGCAACTTCTGTCTTAGTTTTTCCGTAACCTCTATATTTTTTTTAATATCCTCCTCAGTTAGTTTTACTTCCCTTATTTCTATTGCTGCATTTATACCAAGCTTTGACAGGGCTTTTTTCATCCCGATCTTTGCAGCTTGGATTCCCTCTTTTTCAACACCAACAGAAAATATCTTTGTCTTGTTAAAAACCCTTACAGCCCTTCCTATCGGCTTCCCAAAGGCTTTTTTCATTCCCTTGCTTGTTCTGTCAGCACCTGCGCCTGTGCTTCTTTTTGTTTCCCTTAAAACCTGATGTGGGTATACAGCAACATTTGCTGAGTATTTCTCTCTACCTAGTTTTTTTTGTAAAATTCTGTTCATTGTGACCCTTGCTGCCTCTATGCTATTGTCTCTAATCTGTTTTGCTTCTTTGGAAACAAGATATAAAACATAAGGAAATTTTTTCATGTAATTTCCCATGTAGAACTGCCTTATTTTCATTGCTGGCTTTGTTCCTATGTAGTTTTTCCTCGGTTTTTTAACAGCAACTCTTGTGTATGGCCTCTTCTTTATGTCGGCATAACACTTTGCAGGTCTCAATCCCATAAGAACACCTTTTCACAAACAAATATAATCTTATCTTCTTTCTCTTCTTTCTTATTTCTTTAGTTTTTCTAAATTGTTTACAAGCCTTACTGTGTTCACAAAGAATTCCGATAGCTCTTCCAAAATCGCCACCTTTTGTTATACATTATTTCTAATATTCTCCCCTTCTTCTCCATCCCTTTGTTCTTTTAGTTTTTTTTCTGGATTTGACTCTCTTTTCTATTCTCCGTCTACTTTGTTGTCGTGCCATTACATTAAGCTTTCGGAGGGTTATGGCCTTTAGCCTTGAGGAAATTTCCGCAAGCAGGTTTGGTCCAAACTCTCCTCCTCTACTGCTATGTGATTTTTTAGGTAGTTTAACCACCGCCTCTGAAAGCGGGTCTTTGTAGTAATGGTCATCTCCTCTTGGATGTGAAAAAACAAAACCAGCTTCCTCAAAAACCTTGGTAAGCTCCCTAAAGGTAAGTACGCCACCACGCTTTTTTAACACTTCCAAAGCATTTCTGAGTTTTATAATGTTTTTAAACTCTTCTGGCAGCTCTCTCAAGTTTAACACCTTTTTAGCACAAAAACAAAGTTATACAGAAAACAATTCATAAAAACTATATATTTCTTTCCCAAAGCCGGTGGAGGGATTTGCACCCCCGTAACTCGCTCTGCAGGCGAGCGCCTAGCTATTCGGCCACACCGGCATATGAATAAAATTGAAAGTTATCTTTAAAAACTATATATTCTTTTCCCCATATTTTCTAAATATGTTCCTTGCTACTCTTGCTTCTGAGATAAAGTTAAAGTCTAAAAAAGTACGTTCAAGATTTTTAAGACAGCTCATGAAAAACATAAAGGCAAAAATTCATTTGGAAAGCATAAGAGTTTATGGCGGGTATCTTATCTTGGACTCAAAAGACAAAAAAGCGTTGTATTTTTTAACAAGAACCTTTGGTTTGCACTATGTTATAAAAACAAGACCAGAGATGTTTATTGACAAAGAACACCTGATATATCTTATAGAAAAGAAGGCTGAGAAAGTTTTAGAAAATGGGAAGACATTTGCCCTAAGAGTAAAAAGGAGGGGAATTCACGACTTTTCATCAATTGAGGTTGCTAACCTGGCAGGAGAAAAAATAAGAAAAAAAATAAGTTCAAGAGTGGATTTAAAAAACCCAGAACAGGAGTTTTTTGTTCTTATTCTTGGAGACAGGGTTTTTCTCTATGAAAATAAAGATATTTTTGAGGCCCTGAAAGGATTGCCTTTGGGAGTAAGCGGGGAGGCAGTTGTTTTGTCACAAAACAAAAAAGAAGATGTTGTTGCTGCATTTCTTATGATGAAAAGAGGGCTAAGGATAGATTTTCTTGGAAATAATAACTATGTCTATAAGTTAGATGTTTTTTCTCCATTCAAAATAAATACCAAAAAAAAAGTCCCAAAGGAATGTCCTGCACTTGTATCCCCGGCAACAAATCTAAATGAATTTCAAAAACAAACAAAGAAAAAAACGTTTATGACTAAATACTTTATTCTAAAACCCTTGCTCTATCTTCCAAAAAAAATTTATAACTCTTATGAGAAAAAGATATTTGGGGTAGGAAAATGAAAATAGTTGTTTTTTCCGACACTCATCTGGGTTACTGCCCAGAGATGAGAGAAAAAGAGGCAGAGGAAAACTTTGAAAAGGCAGCAAGGCTTTCTCTAGAGTTAAAACCAGATTTTGTTTTGATGGCAGGGGATATCTTTGACACAAGAGAACCATCCCAAGAAACAATATCAAGGGCAATTGACTTGTTTAAGATATTTTGGAGGGAAAAAAGCGATGTTGAAATTCTCAGAGAGGGGAGGAAAGAGGACTATCCCGGAGTTCCTGTCATAACAATACACGGCACTCATGAAAGGAGACTGCCAGGATACACGAATGTCTTGGAGATTTTAGAAAAGGCAGGGCTGGTTTTCTATTTAAGGGAGGAAAAAAATAAAATAAGTGTTAAAAAAGATGGGGAGGTTGTTTTCATATTTGGCTTTTCAGGTGTTCCCGAGGAATTTGCCCTTAAAACCCTAAGGGAACTCAACCCAAAGCCAGAGGGAACTCATAACATATTTGTTTTTCACCAAAACATAAAACAGTTTCTTCCCTCAGAGGTGCCTGGATTTTCCCTAGAAGACCTTCCAGCCGGCTTTGATCTCTACGTGGACGGACACTTACATTCACCAACACATAAAAAACTAAACGAAAAATCCATTCTTCTCATAACAGGCTCAACAATTGTTACTCAGGTAAGGGATTCTGAAAACGAAAAAGGAGTCTGGCTTTATGACACAGAAACAAAAAATCTTGAGTTTTTTAAGTTGCCAGGGCAAAGAAAGCTGTTTGTTAAAACCCTTGAGTTCCATAACGCAACAAAAGCAGAAATCTTAAGAGAGGTCGAGGATTTTATAAGAAAAAACCTTCAAAAACCAGTCCCAATAATAAGAATAAGATTAAGGGGAAGTCTGGAAAAAGGCTTAAGGGAAAAAGACATTGTTTTTTCCCATGTTGTTGAAAAGTACAAGGGGAAAGCAATAATAAATATAGAAAGTGAGTTTGAGGATTTGAAAATAAAAATAAAAGAGCTAAGGCTTTCTCAGCAGGAAAAACTTTCCATCTCAAAGCTAGGAGTTAGACTTTTAGGGGAAAGGCTAAAAGAGACAAACTTTAATCTTGACGCTGAAAAACTATTTACTGTTTTACAGGATAAAAAGCCAGACAAGAACTTAGAGTTTATTTTAAAAGAGAGTAAGAAAAAAGAAGTTGAAAAAAAATAAGAAAACTAACTGATTTTTACCTTGTGTCCCTTCTTTCCTAGACTTGGTTTTTCCTTTGGCAATATCAAGGATAAAATTCCGTTTTTATATTCTGCCTTTGCTTTACTTGGAATAACTTTTTCAGGTAGTGGAACAACTCTTCTGAATTCCGCGTATTGTGTCTCTGAGTAAAAGTGGGTTTTTTCCCTTTCCTCTATTTTTTCCTTTCTTCTTGCTCTTATGTAAACTCTGTCCGGAAATATTTCCAGGTTTATGTCTTCCTTTTTAACCCCAGGCAGCTCAGCAGTCAACTCAAAGTGAGTTCCCTTGTCAACCAGATCAATTAGAGCAGGCCTTATCGCACCAAAATACTTGTGTCCAAAAGGCCTGTACTTAGGCTCAGGTAAAAAATTCCTGTTTAGGTCCCTTAAAACCCTTTCAAAATCTCTAAAAATGTCAAACGGATCCTCGTTCCAAACCATCCTACCACCTCTAAAACCCTTTTGTTTCAAAAAACTTTAAATTCTTTCTTTGCAGTCTTTTATTGGAGCCTAGCCGGGGGGGTAGCAGTCCTCTGTACCGGAAATCTGCTATATGCCGGGGTGATGTTGAGGGCAAGGCAGGAGGAGAGAGAAGAGTCCCAAAGATTGTTTATGAATCTCTGTCCTCAGAGGCGTCCTGACTAAGTGAAACCGGCCAGGCCAGGAATGGAGCAGCCGTAGCCTAGTTAGAACGTGCTTTGGGGGTAGCGGAGAGAAGACGATTTTTGGATAAACCCTTCTTTTTTCCAAATCCCGAACTCTCAACGGCTCCAATTTTTATTAATTTTTGGGAACTAATTCAAGGCATAACTTAAGGTAAAAACTCCCTGGCTTTTATTTTCTTGGGAAGATACTCCTCAGCAACAAAGCTCAGGCTTTTGTTTGCCAGGGCCTGTTGCTCTATTCTTATTTTCTTATCCAAGGCAGTTTTTAACTCTGCCTGCCATTCCTTGCTTTGCATCCAGGGATACTGCATAAGCTCCTTTATTCTTTTTATGTCTGTGTCCTTTAGCTTTTCAGTTACGTTTTGCAGCTTGTATTTCTCAACATCTCTCATCGTCATTCCCACAAACTTTGCGTCAGGTACGCCCAAGTAATAGGAGTGAGCAGCAAGCTCCATCGAACCAAACTTTATAACAGAATATATATACCATCCATAGGGATCTCCGTCTGTAAACACGTAAACAGGAAGTTTGTGTTCATAATGTATTCTATGTATAAGCCTTCTTGTACCTCTTGAGGGCTGCCCTCCTGTCCCAACAAGTATTGCCCTGTTTTTCTTTGGAAAGTTTTCCTCTACAAGCCTTTCATACATTGCTCCTGTCTCAACAACAAGCAAATAATCTGCATTTATTTTTTTTATCTTTATTTCTTCTGGTTCAACATGGCTCATTATGCTCCAGCCACCCCTACCTATCTTTGCTGCGTTAAATATGTCGTTGTTGTGCTTGACATCCTGCATTGTTATGTCTCCGTACAAAGAGCCCTTTGCATCGGCGTGAACATTCAACTTTTCCCTGATTGTAAGCAAACCATGTTCCAGGTCTGTTAGGACATTGTCGCTTTCTCTTTGTTCCTCAAAGGTGTTTTCCTTACTTTTTGGCAATGTGTGTTTTAGATCATAGTAAATTTCCCTCAGTGCTGCAGTCTTTCCCTCGTTTAAATACTCATAGGCCTTTTCCATAACAAGCGTTGTTTGCATGAATTTCCTTGCATGGGCTATGTTTAGAAATCTCCTAAAATTATATCTTTCCCTTAGCTGAAAGTATCCTATCTTTTCATCATAAAAGACATTTCCCTTCCCTCTTAGAAGTGTCTTGAAAACAGGACTCTTTCCCTGCCTTATCTGGGAAATCATGTTTTTTGAGATTTCCTCTATGCTCTTTACCAGCTCCTTTATGTTTTTCTCCCTTATCTTAACAACCCTGTTTTCTATTTTCTTTTGTTTTTTATCTTTTTTTTCTTCCATATTTTCACCCCAGATTTTCTCCCTCATTTTCTTCATCTCTCTCCTCTTCTAAGATCTCCTTGGCTTCCTCCTCGTTGCTTAAATCCAAACTTAGTTTTTCAAGAACAACTTTTTCAAGCATCTTTTCAATATTTTCTTTTTTCTCGTTTATTATCCTTGATAACGAAAACGCAACCTCTGGAATATACTTCTCAAATATCTCTCTCTTCTTTATTTTCTCAATTTCCCTTCTTTTTTTTGCAATGTATTTTGAAATTTTTCTTCCACTTTGCATCAAGGCCTTTCTTACCTCCTCAACAATCTCTTCCTCCTCGGCAATGCTTTGCTTTCCTGCCGAGGTATATGGGATGTGAACGCTTATAACGTTAACAAGTATTGTTAGTGGGGAGTTCTCAAAATCCCTTATGCTATATCTTTTCCAGTCAATGGTTTTCACTGCCTTTGCTATGGCACAGGTTCCCTCGTCAAAGAGCAAGGGAACTTTGTTTGCAAATCTCATTATCTCTACTCTGGACTCATGTCCCTGCTCTTGGTTTGAGTTTATTAAACGTCTTCCAGCATTCCCACCATATGCTATTGCTGCCTCTACCTGAAAGGCATAGCCTGAATAGGTTGCTGGTGCTCTTGTTGTTACTCTTAAAAACTCAGGATTCACAATTTTTTTAAGACTTTTAAGAATTCTTTCCTCTCCTATCGGCCTTAGCCCCTCTGTCTTTGGGGCAAGAAATCTCATTTCCTTGAAGGCCCTTATAATTTGCTCTGCCTCCTCCCATGTCAGGAGTTTTGCCTGTTTATTAAACTTGACTTTTGTCTTTTCCTCCAAAACTCTTAAGGAGTTTCCACCAAACCTATCAAGCTCTGTTTTTAGGAATGTTGCTATTGTTCTTGCCTTTGTTTTTCTTGCCAAGTTTAGAAGGTCGTCAACACCTATTGTTGAGGGATGCGGCTTGACCTCTTCTGGTTTTTTGGGAATTTGGGTTGAGGTCCTTGGGAACACAGTTATTTCTCCTGTTGGGTCCTTAAAGGTTATTTTTGCGTGAGGGTTTGAAATCGCTGTTCTTCTTAGATACTCCAGAGGCCCATGCTCCCCCTTTCTGTATGCAACATCTTTAATTTCTGCAGTTATTTGAGTTCCCCTGAACTCTCTTTTCAACTCTTTTTCGTTTGTTATCTTTGGCTCGTTTTTGTTTATGTCAATCATAAGGTCAAAGGAATAGGCTTTTTTTCCTGTACCTGTTATAACCCTAACAGGCTTTCCGGTTGTTAGCTGAGAATACATTGTTACCCCAGAGGCCCCAATTCCCTGCTGTCCTCTTGTCTGCACATATCTGTGGAACTTTGTTCCTGCAAGGAGCTTTCCAAGCGCCTTTCCAGCAATATCCAACGGCATACCTGGCCCGTTGTCCCTGGCGGTAAGCCTATAATGTTCCTTTCCAAGCTCCTCTAGCTTTACATAAATCTCAGGTAATATGTTTACGTCCTCACAAGCGTCTAAACCGTTTGTGACATACTCATGAACAAGAGTTGTTAGGGTTCTTACCTTCCCAAAAAGCCCTAGCATCTGTCTGTTTTTCTTGAAAAACTCGGCAACAGAATGTTCCTTAAACTCCTTGAAAATCTCCTCTATGTCTTTTTCCTTGGCCTGAGAACTCTCCTCTTTATTTGTTTTTTCCTCTAACTTGTTAGCCATTTTCTCACCTAAATTTCAAGTTTGTCTCCTGAATCTTTAAGGGCGCGATATGCGGCGTTGTGTCTTGCTCCTTTTATTATCATCTCTATTGCCTTCTCAGCCTTTGTGACCTCCTCCATCTCACCGATAACGGAAACCGTCCTTCCCTCTATCGCAATAAATGTGTTTGTATCTGTTTCCAGGGCTTTCCTAAAAGAACCACTTCTCCCAATTAGTCTTGCTCTAACCCTCTCTAGCTGCTTATCGCTTACATAAGATGTTATGTCAACAATGTTTAAATAGTATTTGTCATCAAAAAGAAAAAAAGCCTTTTTAGGGGGAAAACCACGTCCTATGGCTCTTACAACCTGTGCAGCCTTATAAACAGCCAGACTCTCAACCGGGCTGTCTTCCCTTATCTCAACATCCCCGGATTTTGAGTCAATTTTAAGCCTTACTCCCAGAGTTTTCTCAATCTCTTTTTTTATCTCTCCGTTTTTTCCTATCAAAACCGCGATTCTAGACCTAGGGATCTTAACAAACTCCTCCTCCATACTAAAAAAGAAAGGTTTTATGTTAAAAAACGTTTTCTTATCCCAAAAAACAAGCGACTTTAAGGCAAAAAACAAGCGACTTTAAGGCATATAACCCAAGATATGCTTTTTTTACTACTATTAAAATCTTCTTTATAAATTTGCCTACTTTTATCATTTGTAAAAGTGCATTTTATTAAAGAAATATATATATTTTACCTTCCCTTATCTAAAGAACAACACAACAGGGGGTGATAAATAGAGACAACTAGGATAGGCTAATAACTTATTCTTCTATTTCTTTTCTTTTTATTTTTTCAAATCATTTTCAAGCTTTCTTAGCCTGCTTTTTACATCCTCTATCTCAAGCTTAAGGCCTTTTTTAGTGAAGAAAACAGATATTTTTTCCAGGTCTCTCTCGTAAAAACTTTTTATGTTTTGGTAATTTAGCCCAAGAGCATGGCTTAGGTCAATAACCCAAATCTTTTTCCCGGCTTTATCATACAGAAGATTGTACTCGGAGAAGTCTGCATGAACCAGACCAGCCCTGAAAAGCATTTTTCCGTATTCTCTTAGAACCATTTCATAAACCCTCTTGATCTCTTTTTTTGTAAGTTGCACATCCCTAAGCATTGGAAAGGCTGTGTTGTTTTTTCCTAGAAACTCCATAACCAAAACATTTCTCTCAAAACCAAATGGTTTGGGAACCTTAGCCCCTCTCTCATAACATCTTTTCAAATTTCTAAATTCTTTTTTTGTCCATTCATAGATAATGTCTTTTTTATTTTTTCTAATCTTGGAAAATCTTTTGTCATGGCTTATGTATTTTGATATGCTTCTAAAAGTAGATGTCTCTATTTTATAGATTTTTACAGCAAATTTTTTTTGTTTTGAACTTGCTAAAAAAACATTTGATTCCTTTCCTTTTTTTATGATGGCCTCTAACTCATCAAAAAACCCTTTTTTTGACAGGTTAAAAAGAGCATCTAAACTTCTTTTATCAAACACATCTTTGAAAATCTTCCTTTCTTGTTTTTTTGTTTTTTGTTTTCCTATTCTTTTTTCCTTCTCAAAGCCCTCTTCGTATTCTTCCTCCATAACTAAAAACTTCCAAAAAAACATTAAAATAGAATCGCCACTAAAACCAGATACAAAGTTAGATATAGTTTTCCAAGTTTTTTAATAAACCAGTTTTTTTCATTCTGTCAACTTGATTTCTCTTATAAACCCAGACCAAATCCCCCTTTCTGTTGTCGTATTCCCAGGGTTCAACAATAACAAAGTCAGCCTCTCTTACTCTTAGTCTTCTTTTCAGCCTTCCAGGAATTCTTACTATTCTCTGCTCCTTGTCTGAACAAACAACTCTTAGTCTTGAACCACCAAGAATCGCCTCTACATAGCAGACAACCTCTCTTTCCTTTGGCTGTCTTATTCTTTCAACACCTTGTTCCTCCCCGATCTTCTCTTCTTTATTTTCTAGTTCCATTTTTTATCATCCCTATATTTTTACATGTTTTTCTTTTTATAAGCCAAAAGCTATCCAGAACTCGGCCAAAATAAAACCAAGTTAAAGCCTGTATATTTGAATATGGGGAATTTTGTTTATATATGTTACATTTTTTTTGTTGACAACTCCTTTCTTGATAAGAAGCGAAACAACTTTTTTTCCAAACCCGTTTATGTTTTCATACTCCGTAACCTTTTCCAACAACTCTTTTTCGCTGACTAATCTCCCCCTATAAAAACTCTCCTCAATTTCAACAACTATTTCCCCAAAAACAATTTTTTCCCCTATAAGCTCCCTGTCACAACAGGCAAGAACGTTTCCGTTTTCTGTTCTGTGTTCTTTTATATACATTTTTCTCGGATTCAAGTTAATTTCAGGCTAAATTCTTCTTACCGGGTTTATTGCCCCACATGCCTGGCACTTTATCATCTTTATGCCTAGTTCTGTTGTGAAATGCGTATCTAGCTTTCCACATTCCTTGCAGATAACAAACTCCTTTAGGTATCTCTTGAAAAGATCTTTCAACCTTGAGTTGGAAACCCTGCCAGAAAACACCAGGTTTCCTCCCTCCAGGGTTGCTGGCAAACCTGTTTCCTTTGTGAAAAACTTATAGAGATGGCTTTCCTTCCTTTTCAGAGTTTTTGCAATAGCTGAGAAGTTTTTCCATGTTGTTTTTCTCCCCACAACCACAGACTCAATCTCAGGGATTTCAAGCCTTGCCTTTTCCCTTGTTTTTTCAGGAAGGTTTTTGTAGATCCTTTCAGCCAGTTTTTCAAAATCTCCATCCATCATACCACCATACTTTTTGGCTTTCTTAGGCTCTGTTGAGTCAGTGCTATCCCTTGTTTTTCCCTAGCCTTTTCCTCCATCTCAATATCTCGCTTCTAAACAACAACTCATCATTTGGTTCCTCTATCTTTTCTAGGTTTCTTAGAACAACATAAATCCCTTCATTTTCATTGCTTCTTAACCTTCCGTTTATTATAAGCTCGTCTCCTTTTTTAATCTCCCTCAGCCTTTCGATGTTATCCCCAAAGGCAACAACCCTTATTGTTCCCGTGAAATCATCAAGAACCAGGGCTGAGAAGTTGTCGCCATCTTGTTTATCAACAACAACACCAAAAACAAAGAGAAACGAAATTTTTTCTCCGTTTTTAAGAGAGAGATATTCCCTTGTTTTATCTGCGTCCTGATGAAACTCTCCCTCCAGGTCCTCTATTCTTAGCCTTGGTGTTGCCTCTTTCATTAAAAAAAACTTAGGGAAAAAGTTTAAAAAACAGAAATAAATTTAACGAATTTAATGTAAAGTTAAAATTAATTTAACGTTAAAATTTATTTAACTAAATTAATTTAAAATTATTTTATAGGATGCGTCAGTTAAAACAAGCCTATTTTATAAACCTGTTTTATGGATTTATGTTGTGGGCCTTATCTTTCCATAGGTTGGCTCAAAAA
>JAFCFF010000017.1 GCA_017608775.1 Candidatus Iainarchaeum sp.
TTTGGTAGAAAATAATAGTGTATAATGAGGTAGTTTTTATGGATGCTTTGGGATGTGTTGAGGAATACCTGAAAGATGTTGGAAACCCTAAAGAGGATTTGGAGTTTTTTTTCTCAAGGATAGAAAAACTGTTCAAGGAAAGACAAACATATCTTGAGATTGCTGAGGAAATGGAATCTCTTTTTAGAAAAAGGGGATATGAGCTTGCCTTCCCCATAAACCTGTCAAGAAACAACGAGGCTGCTCATTACTCTCCTAGCTTTGGGGATGGACGAAAACTAGGGGAAGACTTGGTTAAGGTTGACATTGGTCTGCATAAGCAAGGACATGTGATAGACTGTGCAAGAAGCTTTGACTTAAGCAAGGAGGGAAAGTTTAAGGAAATTATAGAGGCAACAAAGGATGCCCTGAAAAACGCTGTCAAGGAGGCTGATGTGGGAAAAAAAGTCTCAGATATTGGAAAAACCATAGAGGAGATAATTTCCTCTTATAACCTAAGACCAGTAGTAAACCTGGGGGGGCATGGTCTGGGAAGGTTTTCAATACATGAAAAACCATTTATTCCAAATATAGAAAAGTTTGAGGACCTGATAGAGGACAACTCCGTCTTTGCCATAGAGCCATTTGCAACTGATGGGCTTGGCTTTGTTAGGGAGGGGAATCTTGTAACGATATTTGGTTTTGAAAACGAGAAACCGTTAAGAAATAACCTGGCAAGAAAAATGCTTGAGAAAATAAGGGAAAGAAAAAAACTTCCTTTCTCAGAGAGATGGATAATGGTGAAGGGCGATATAAGGGAAAAAATGGCGCTAAAGGAACTTACTGACAAAGGGGTTTTTAAGTCATATCCTTTGTTGTCAGAGGAGAGGGAGAAAATCGTGTCCCAGTGTGAAACAACAGTTGTTATCAAAGAAGGAAAGAAAAAAACAGTGTTTGAAACATGGAGATATTAAAACAGGAAGAGATAACAATTGGGTTTGTTTCTTTTGTTCTTTCTTTGGTTGCGTTGTTTTTTTATGGGTTTTCTGGTTTCTCTTTAACAGGTTTTTTAACCACAGAGGCTTTCCCAAAAAACATAAACTTGGGAAGTCTGATTTTCTTTTTGATGATTTTGGCTCTTGTATTTGTTTGTTATTTTATATTTGGCTACAAGTTTACAGGAAATATAAAAAGCATGAGAATTTTTCTTGTTTTTGCTTTCATAAATTCCCTGATATTTCTTATCTTCACAAGGGAGAACCTGTGGATAAAAATTCCTTTTTCTCTTTCCCTGGTGCTTGCTGGTTTTGTTGCCTTTAGAAATGCTGAAGCAGTTGATGAAATAAAGAGCCTTAACTTCTCTAGAGTTTTGGGATATGGAAGAAACATCGCGATGATCATTGTTCTTATTTCTATTTTGGGAGTTTTGGGATTTTGCTTTTTTAACAAAGAGGCAATAAGCAACAATTTTGAGGGAGCTTTCATAGAAAGATTTCTTCCCGAGCCCAAGGAACTTGTAAAAATACCAGAAGGTGTGGACCGGTCGTTGGTTGAAAAAGAACTTGAGGGTTTTGGCACAGAGGAAGTTAAAAAAAGCCTGGAGGAGATGTTTCCAAACTATAAAAATATAAAAGCAAACTTTTGGCTTTTTGCTTTCTTAATATCTTGGTTGCTGATTTCCATAGCTTTCACAGTAATTTTTGTGCCTGCCTTTATCGTGTTTTGTCTTATAGCAAGAAATTTTGTTAGGGAAGAAAATCAAGAATAAGAAAAGACAAACAAAGAAAAGGGTTTTTAGATTTCTTTTCTTTTTTATTTTAAAGGCCTGTGGTGTAAGGGATAGCACAGAGGCTTGCGGAGCCTCTAATCCGGGTTCGAATCCCGGCAGGCCTATTTTATTTTTGTGTTTGTTGAAAAAATAAAAAAATATAAAACAATTAGAGACTATGCTCTTGGTCTGAAGCAGCCCCAATGTTTCAAAGCAATTTTAAGCTCCTTGTGTTTTTTTGCATAGTTGTTGAGAGAAATTTTTTTCATACATGCATCGACTGCTTGCCTTGCTGCAATGGTTCCAGCCCTGCTACCAAGAGGGTGCCCATGAATCCCCCCACCAAACTGTATGCCAACATCAACACCAAAATTTTTTATGATTTCTGGAACAAGTCCTGGATGTAATCCGCCAGAGGAAATAGCAAGTACTGGTTTAATGTTATAAAAGTTTTGTTCAAAGATTCTTTGTTTTTGGGTTAGGTATTTTGTAATTTTTGGTATTTTGTTGTACTTAATTCCCTTTGTTTTTTTAGATTCTGTGACTGCCTGGCTTGCCTTGACCTCGGCTAGTTCCCCATGCATCTTACCAACCGCTGTGCCGATATGGAACTGATCCCCCCCTGCCAATCTCACTAACTTTGAGAGCACATTCATAGATATGCCATGTAATGGGTTTCTGGTAAAAGCAGCATGCATGCATCTATGAACATGAATCGGAACCCTTATGTTTTCTCTTAGCTCTTTTAGCGCAGAAAATCCAGAAGTTATAACATCCATCATCACAGCATTTGCCCCAACCTCAATAAGCTTTTCTGCTCTCTCAATCATTTTTGTTGTATTGTGTGTGACATTTACCGTATAAAGCACTTGTTTTCCTGTTTCTGACTTTACCTTATCCAGTGCCTCCATCATATAGACCAAACGATCCTCAACCGGGCAAATTTTTCCTTGGTTTGTAAGCGTTTCATCATCCTTTATGTGATCTATTCCTCCGAGACCTACCTCATAGCCAATCTTTGCTGTATTTTTTGGTGTTAGCCCAACCTTTGGTTTTATTATTGTCCCAACATGTGGCCTTCTTTTTTTTGTTGTGCCAACAATTTTTCTTATCCCATTCAAACCAAATCTAGGGCCCTTGAAAGAACCAATATATTTTTTTGGAAGCCTTATATCAAGAAGCTTAACGTTTTTTATTGCTTTTAACCCAAATAAATTTCCGGCAACAACACTAAACAGTTGAGGAATATTTCCTGGTTCAAACAACTCAATAGGAAAAGCAACCAGCACAAAATTTCCCCTTACATCTATTACCCTACCTGCAAACCTCCAAACTCTTTTTGTCTCTGTTGTCACATGGGTCCAAGTACCTATGCTACCCTCAGCCGCAATTGCCGCACCAATATGTTTTGGAGACTGCCCTTGGCTACTCTCAACATAATAATAACATATTATCCAGTCCTCGGGGTTGATTTCCCCTCCTATATCAACAAACTCATAAAAAGTTCTGTTTATTTCTTGTTTTGTTTCCTCATACTCCCCAAACTCTATTATTTTTTCCATGTTTTTCGTCTCAGTTAATATTTTTGATTTTTGTTTTGATAAGAATGTGTTTGGTATGAAAACTTTTCATTTAGTATAAAATAGCTTTTTTATTTTTAAATGTTTGTTAAGATATAGCGGAAGATACCTTCAGAAAAAATTTTTAATAAGGAAGACATTTATTAATACATGCTAGATGCCCTAGTTGATCCTAATCAGATAGCACGTGGAAAAACAAGTGCTTTGTTTAGGCTTTTTATAATTGCGTTTATAGCAAGCCTTGTTTCCATAGCCATAATGGCAAGAACCTTTACAGAACACACTGGTGTTCTAGCAAATGCATTTATATTGATAGTTTTTTTGCCAATGATTCACCGTATTTTTGTCTTAGAAAGAGGAAAGGAAATAATACTGATGAGTTTTAAAAGATATAGTTTTTTTGGGTTTATTTTAAGACATAAAATTCTTATAATAACTTACCTAATACTCTTGCTAGGGGTTGCCTTTGGCTTTGCAACAGGCTATGTTGTGTTTGGTAAGGCAAGTCCAAGCCTTTTCAAAAGCCAGATAAATGTGTTGTCACAGACAGAGGCTGTCAAAAAGGAGAGCCTACCTGTTACCGGTGCTACAGCGGGAGAGATAAGCGAGACTGCAAAGAAAGAACAAGAAGTTGCGGGGAAAGAAAAAAAGAAGTTTTGGATGGTGTTTTTCTTTCTTTTGAAAAACAACATAACTGTTGTAACAATAGCAATACTTCTAAGTTTTTTATATGCAAGTGGTGGTTTGTTTCTTATATTTTGGAACGCTTCAATACTCGGGGTTTTGCTTGGCTACGAGGTTGTGAGAACACAAGGAATTTTTACTGCCCTATATAATTTCATTCTTATTCTTCCTCATGGAATGTTTGAGATGGTTGGTTACTTTGTCGGCGGAATTGCTGGAACTGTCCTAAGCATGGCGTTATTTGAAATTAAGGAAAGAGGAGAGGCATCTTATATACTTGTGATGGACACCTTGTGGCTTGTTTTATTGGCAGCACTGTTTATTTTAATAGGGGCTTGCATAGAAGCCCTGCTTATATCCCATATTCTTTAGTTTTTTGTTTGCTGGTTATTTCAAAGATTCTTGTATTTTTAAAACAAGTTTATAAAATTAATCTTTTTCTTTTTTATTGTAGATGGTTTTGTCTTTTCTTTGTTTTTAAGGGGAGTGGAGCAGTGGAGTGCTCGTCGGGCTCATAACCCGAAGGTCGCAGGTTCGAATCCTGCCTCCCCTATGCCGCGTTGGTCTAGCGGTTATGATACCGCCCTGTCGAGGCGGTGACCCGGGTTCGAGTCCCGGACGCGGCGTTTGGGACCGTAGCTCAGCTGGAAGAGCACTAGGCTTTTAACCTAGGTGTCGCGGGTTCGAGTCCCGCCGGTCCCATTTTTAAGTTTTAGATAATTTTAATAACCCAAAAAATAAGTTATCCTGGGGGCATGGCTCAGTGGTTAGAGCGCTGGTCTTATAAACCAGAGGTCCTGGGTTCGATTCCCAGTGCCCCCACTTATCAGGCCCTGTAGCTTAATGGATAGAGCACCGGCCTTCTAAGCCGGGAATCTGGGTTCGATTCCCAGCAGGGCCGTTTTTAAGTTTTTTTGAAATTAAGGAATTAGGGGAGATAGCTCAGTGGTAGAGCACATGGCTGAAGACCATGGTGTCCCGGGTTCGAATCCCGGTCTCCCCACTCTGTTTTCCAAACTTGAAAAAATAGAAAATCAAGTGAAAGGCTTTCAAAACTAGTTTTCAATAAGAAGAATTCCTGTGTCAAAGTTTAACATTTTTTTTCTTTTTTGCTTTCTTGAAATCTCATCCAAAAAAGCATCGATATGAGAAAGTAGTGGTTTTAGGTCTTTTATGGGTGTGGCAAAAAGCCATTCAAGAATGTATTGTTTTTCCTTTTTAGATATTTTTTTGAGATCAATCCTGTTCTTAAGAATTTTCTTTTTTATAAATATCTTTGCAGAACGTAGTGCGGTTTCCAAGGACTCAAAGCTTTTTCTGTTTTCTCTAAATGGATGAACATCTTGCAAGAACTCCTTCTCAAGCTGTAAAATAAAGTTTTTTTCTGAAAATAGGATTATCATGGCTTTTCCTCCTTCGTTTAGGAGTTTCTTTATGCTTAGTAGGATGTATGGGTTGTAAAGAGAAAGATTGTAAAAGGAATGTGGAATAAGAATAAAGTCGTATTTCTCCCTCGAATACTTTGCAAAGTTCTCCCAAGCAGTATGAAAAAACTTTGAACATAGTGTCTTTGGGACTTTTTTTCTAAAGCTCTCAATCATTTGCTGGGATGAGGAAATATAATCTATTTTTATTTTTTTTCTCTTTTTTGGGCTCAAACCCAAAATTGTTTTCTTTGTTATCTCCCCAGAATCCTCAACAACTAAAACAAACAGTTTTTTCTTTGGTTTAAACTCCTCCTCGGAAAACTCCCTTATCTTTCCATATCTCTCTCTTTCTAACTCAATCTTCTCCATCATTCTTTTTCTTCTTAATGTATCCAACTTCTCAAAATTGAAAAGCGGAGTTATCTCATTTATAACCAGGCCCGGAAGGAGTTTGTCTTGCTTAAAAATCTTTAGCACTTTTGGAAAGATTTTCTCCTCTGGGGAAAAAGCATGTTTAGAAACCATGTTAACACTTAGCTACTTGGGTGATAAAGTATAACTATAAAAGAAAGGTCAAATAAAAAGTTTTTGTTTAATCTTTGGTTCAGAAAAACTTTAATGTTTTTCAGTTATTGTCTCATTCTCACAAACTTACTATGCATAAGAGCCTTGTCAAAACCAACTTTCTGCTTTTTGAAGAGATTTTCTATCTGTTTTTTCTTTAGTTTTCTAAGGTTTTCTGTGAGTTTCCCTTTTTTAAATATCTCTGAGATATGTCTTGCAGCCAACTCTCCGCCAAGCATGTGTGGTATCATAACATAGGCTGCTCCTGCCTTATAAAATTCCAAAGCATCGGAAATTGAATGGGCTGTAACAACAACTTGTGTCTTTGGGTTTTTGTGTTTTGCCTGCTCAATAAGCAGCTCATTTGGCTCAAAGTCAGGTATTGTGGATACCAAGAGCTTTGCTTCCTCCCAACACAAGCTGTCAAGCAACTCATAGTCATCGGCATCTCCGTATTTTACGTCTATTTTTTCCTTGATACACTCCCTAACAACCCTTGGATTAAACTCTATAACCAACACTCTTTGTTCTTGTTCTCTTAGAGAGGAATGAATTATTCTTCCTATCCTTCCAAACCCAAACAACAAAATCGGATAACACTCTAAGCCTTTGTGTCTTGAGTATTCGTGTTCTCTTACATGCTTTCTCTCAAATCTTGCCAAAAGCTTAGACCAGTAGCGATAGATTTTATCCCCATACATTATGGAATAGCTTGTTGCAGACATTGTTATTATCGCAATTATCGTTATCATTGAGACAATCTCCATGCTTAAATGACCTAGCTTAAGACCAAGAAAAGCAATAATTAGGGAAAACTCTCCGATTTGAGCAACAGAAAGACCTGAAAGAAAAGAGGTTCTTTTGCTATATTTAAAGAAATGAAGTATTGTTATCACAACTGCTGGGTTTCCTAGAAGAACAAGCAAGGCAAGAATAACCCCAGGAATAAGAAAGTTTAGGGCGGAGGAGAAAACCATCTGCATTCCCAGGCTTATAAAGAACAGCATCAAAAAGAAATCTCTTAACGGCTTTATCCTGCTTGCTATTTCATAGTGATAATCTGTCATTGAAAGAGCAATTCCAGCAAACAAGGCTCCTATCTCAACTGAAAAACCAATCGCAGCCAAGCCTATTGCAAGAATCAAAACCCAGGCAATGCTAAATATAAACAACAACTCTTGGTTTCTTGCCACGTAGTTCGTTATTGTTGGAAGAACAAATTTTGCTAAAAGGAACAAGGCAAGAACAAGCCCAACCCCTTTTAACAAAGTCAGCCCTACCAAACCAAGAACATTTGGCTGGCCTATAAAAGAACCTAAAAACAAAATAGCAAGAACAGCTGCAAAGTCCTGAACAAGCATGAACCCTATACTTAGCCTTCCGTAAAGACTTTGCAGATCTCTTTTATCTGACAACAGTTTTACAACGATAATTGTTGAAGAGAATGTTAAGGCGATAGCAACATAGATTGCCTGGAGATTTGTAAAACCAAATAGCTTTAATACCACAAAACCAGCAATTCCGGTGAAGAGTATTTGGCCCATTCCTGTCAAAAACGAAACAATCCCAACATCTTTAAACTCCCTAAAGTTTAAGCTTAGCCCAACACTAAACAACAAAAAGGAAATACCTATCTGGCTTAGAGCTATCAAGATATCTTGGCTTTGAACAATGTTTAGGAAAACAGGCCCAGCTATTATACCGGTGAAAATATAGCCAACAATAAGCGGCTGCTTTAATATATTCATAAAAATAGAAACAACCGCGGCAAGAAGGACAACAAGACCTATCTCAAAAAAAATATCTACAGCCATTCTTTAAGAAAAGGAAAAACCTTATTAAAAGCTTTTTTATTGTTTTGCGAGAAAAAACTAAGAAAGCAAAAAATTTGGAAAAGTTTTTAAACTCAATTAAACAAGTTATCTTTAGAATGTTAAAAAAAGTTTTTGAGATTTTTTCGTTCTACGGAAAATTGCTTATGGAGGATAAGCAAGGTAGAAAGAAGGCCTTGCCATGTCTTCATCCCCAGAAATAAATCTGATTTCTCTTTTTCTAGTTTTTTTCAAAATAAAAGTTTAAATAAATCCTGCTCTCTTTCTATCACTGTAAAGGCGGGGGTGGTGTAGCGGTTAGCACAGGGGACTGTGGATCCCCTAGCCCGGGTTCAAATCCCGGCCTCCGCCCTTTTTAGGCTGTGTGGTGAGCAAGATGAAAGAAAACATAATGAAAGCAAAAGGGGTTAAGGACTATGACGGAAGAGAAGCTAGGGTCTTGGAAAAACTAAGGGAAATAATAAGGCAGTACTACGAGCTTTATGGTTTTGTACCTCTTGACAACCCGATACTAGAGAGATATGAAACCCTGGGGAAAAAATACAGCGGCGGAGAGGAAATTCTAGAGGAGATCTTTTCCCTAAGAGACAGGGGAAACAGGAAATTAGCCCTGAGATTTGACCTGACAGTTCCTCTTGCAAGATATGCATCCGAAAAAAAGCTAAGGCTGCCTTATAAAAGATATCAAATATCAAAAGTTTTCAGAGATGGCCCAGTTAAAAAAGAAAGACTAAGAGAGTTTTACCAGGCAGACGCAGATATTCTTGGGTCCGAGGAAAGAGAGAGCGACGCTGAAATTCTTGAGCTTTTTTACATGGTTTTTGAGGACAGGAGAATAGGCCTGAAACCCGAGATAAAAGTAAACGATAGAAGGATTTTAGACAAACTCATGGAAAAAACAGAGATAAAAAACAGAGAAAGCATAATACTCACAATAGACAAGCTTGAGAAAGTTGGGTGGAGTGGCGTTGAAAACGAACTTGCGGAAAAGAGAGTAAACAGGAAAAAAATCAGGGAAATAAAAGACTTTATTTATATAAAGGGAACAAACAAGGAAAAGCTTGAAAAAGGAGAGAAACTGCTTGGAAAAGAGGTTTTTGAGGATTTGAGATATATCGAAAACATACTAAAAAAAAGAAACATTGAGATAAAGATTGATTTTTCCCTGGCAAGAGGCCTAAACTACTACACAAGCACGATATTTGAGGTTTACTCCAAGGTATCAAAGTCAAGCCTTGCTGCTGGTGGAAGATATGACAGCCTGATAGAGAGTTTTTCCGGAAAGAGAATTCCGGCTGTTGGTGGAAGCATTGGCCTAACAGCCTTGGTACAAAGCTATAAATTCCCAGATATTTTCAGGGATGATAAGAAGAAAGTCTATGTTTTCTCGATAGGAGATCTGAAGGAAAGATTCCTAGTTACCGAAAAGCTGAGAAATAGTGGAATTATCTCGGATGTTGACTTTAAGGCAAGGGGAATAACAAAGAACTTACAGTATGCTGACTACTATGGTTATGGCTTTTGTTTGATAATAGGAAAAAGGGAGTTGAAAAGAGGAAAGCTAAGACTAAAAGACATGAAAACAGGAAAGGAGAGTGACTTAAGTTTGGAAGAAATTATAAAGTTTTTGAAAGCTTAGGTTTTTTATAAATAACAAGTGTTTTCTTTTTATGGGGATGTAGCTCAATGGTAGAGCGCTGCCTTTGCAAGGCAGAGGTTAGGGGTTCGACTCCCCTCATCTCCATTTTCTGAGTTTTTTTAGTTCTGTGTTGGTTTTGTGGTTTTTGTGTGGGAGTGTCAAAAAACAGTAAGAAGCACAAGCAAAAACTACTTGAAATCCTCATAAATCTTGCTTTCCATCGCGCTCTTTGCCTTTGAGTATTTTCCCTTATAGAGTTTTAATGGTTTTGAGGAGATATAGTGAAAGGCAAGTTGTCCTATTTTCATACCTGTGTATAAAGCAACAGGAAGCTTTCCGAAATTGCTCATTTCTAGTGTTAAACAGCCCTCAAAGCCAGGGTCAACAAAACCAGCAGTTGCATGAATAACAACACCGAGCCTTCCCAAGGAACTTCTTCCCTCTATTCTTCCAACAATCATTCCTCCAAGCTTAACACTCTCAAGCGTAGTTCCAAGAGCAAACTCTCCTGGATGGATTATAAACCTTGCTCCGTTTTTTAGCGTTAGTTTTGTGGTATATTTTGGAACTTTTTTCTTTACGTCTATCAAGGCATGTTCTGTGTGGTTAAAGATAAGAAAGCTGTTTCCCATGGAAAGATCATAGCTTGCCGGCTGCAGGTTTTTTATCCTAAACGGCTTGATCGAAATATTTCCTGCCTTTATTTCCTTTAGGATATCCTTATCTGACAGAAGCATTCTAAAAAACAGCAACAGAAAGAAATATATTGTTTTCTTTGAGCTTTTGAGTTAGAGCATAAAGAAAGTTTAAATAATTATAAACTCCTGTTATTTTTTTTGTGGGCTCCCATAGCTCAACTGGCAGAGCGGCTGCCTTGTAAGCAGCAGGTTCCGGGTTCAAGCCCCGGTGGGAGCTTTTTTATAAAATAAAAAACACCTACAACCCTTGTTAAGAAACAAGAAAAGGTTTATATAGAAAATCTTATTTTTTTATTAGAAAGGATTAACGATTGACATGGCAGTAAAGAAGAAAAAGAAAACTAAGAGAAAGAAGAAGGCGGAAAAGGAAACTCTTGAGATAAAGGGTGGCGAAAAAGATGTTAAAATAACATTTGATAAGAAAAAGGGAAAGAGTGTTGTTGTTTCTCTTAAGAAGAAAAAGAAAAAAACAAGAGCTAGGAAAAAAGGAAAGATTGCTAAAAAACCTAAGAAAATCAAAAAAATAAAGAAAAAAGGGAAAAAATTGAAAAGTAAAGTTAAAAAGAAAACTTCAAAACTAAGGGCAAGGAAAAAGACAAAACCTAAAAAAAGACCTAAGGCCAAATTAAAGATAAAAAAACCTAAGAAAATCAAGAGGAAAAAAGTTGTGAAAAAAGTAAAAAAGAAAGCAAAAAGAAAAAAACTTCTAAGAAAGAGAAAAATCGCCGAGAGGATTTTGGAGGATATTGAATCAGCAAATATTGTGGATTTGAAAAAAGAAAGAGAAAGACTGATTAAGGAGTTGGAAAGGCAAAAGGCAATAAACAGAGAGCTTAACGAAAAGTTGTTAAAACTGGAAAATCGACTTTTAAGTTTAGAGGAAAAAGCCCTTAAGGGAGATA
>JAFCFF010000053.1 GCA_017608775.1 Candidatus Iainarchaeum sp.
TTGAGAGCCAAAGATTGAAAAGCGTTAGAAAAACATTTTCCCTTAACAAAGATGCTAGGTCTTCCTCCTGTTTCTTGGAAAGCAACTTACTTAGTCTTAATCTATCAAGTTCCAAGGCAACAACGTCTGGTTTTTCTTTTTTCAGGGTTTTTTCAACTTCCCTGACACTTTCCTTGCTAACATGTGCTGTCCCAACAACAATAATTTCCCTGTCCTCTAGCTCTATTTTTTTGACTGGCATTTTAAGTATTAATTATAAAAAGTTTTTTAATAAGAGTTTAATTATGACAAGATTTGACTTGGGAAAAATAATTGTTAATCACTTCCACCATGACTCTCTAAGTCTTGAGTTTAAGGGAAAAATTTATCACTTTGATCCCTGGGAAAAAACAGACCCAAGAAAGGCAGACTTTGTTTTTATAAGCCACGACCATTACGATCATTTTTCTCCTGAGGACATAAAAAAAGTTTTAAAGGAAGAAACAAAACTGTTTGTTCCGGAAAATCTCAGGGACAAGGCAGAGCAAATATCAAAAAACACAACAACAGTAAAACCAGGTAGGGAATTTTCCTTGAACGGAGTTGGTGTTAGGGTCTTGCATGCATACAACATAGATAAGTTTAAGTCCCCTGGCCAGGTTTTCCATCCCAAGAACTTTGGGGTGGCATATCTTTTGGATTTTAATGGCTTTACAGTTTACTTTCCAGGAGACACTGATCCGATCAGGGAAATAAAAGAAATTCATCCAGACTTGGCGATGTTACCGGTCTCAGGAGTTTATGTTATGACACTGGACGAGGCCCTTGCACTGCTTGAAAACATGAAACCAAAATACTTCCTACCAATCCATTTTTTCAATGTTTCAAAAGAAGAGGTTAGGAAAAAGTTTGATGAAAAGTTTGGAACCTCAATAAAGCTCCTTATCTAGCTACTCGAAAAGCCTTCTTTGTTTCACACAGCTCTTAACAAACTCCAGAAACAATGGAGCTGGTTTCTCAAAGGTACTTAGGAATTCTGGGTGTGCCTGGGTTGCAACAAAGTATCTTTTTCCAGGAATTTCTATAAACTCGACAAGCCTTTTGCTCTTGTTTTTTCCCGAAAGTACCATCCCGTTTTTTTCCAGTATTTCGTGGTATTTTGGGTTTACTTCGTATCTATGTCTGTGTCTCTCAAAAACTTCTTCTTTGTTGTTGTAGATTTTGTAAACCCTGGAGCCCTTATTAAGCAAGGCTTTATAAATGCCTAGTCTCATTGTTGCTCCCTTTTTTCTAACTTTCTTTTGTTCGGGAAGTATGTCGATAACAGGAAACTTAGTTTTTCCGTCAAACTCACCGGAGTTTGCGTTTTTTAGCTTACATACGTTTCTCGCAAACTCTACCACAGCTAGCTGGAGGCCAAGACAAAGCCCGAGAAACGGAAGGTTTTTTTCCCTGCAGACTTTTATTATCCTTATCTTTCCCTCTATTCCTCTTATGCCAAAGCCACCAGGAACTACAACCCCGTCAACATCCCGAAGCTGTTTTTCAGCCTCTTTGTCGCTGTTTATAAAGGTTGTTTCTATCCATTTGAGATTTGGGTTTACCCCCAGATGGGCTGCACAGTGATTTATTGCCTCCATAATGCTTGAGTAGGAATCCCGCAGCGCGGTATATTTTCCACAAATCGCTATTGTTATGTTGTGTCTTGACTTCTTGGATTTTTTTACAAGGTTTTCCCATTTTTTCATTTTTGGGGAGATGTTTATTCCAAGGTGTTTTTTCAGTCTTTTTGTAAAGCCTTGTTTTTCAAAAATTAGTGGGATTTCATAGACGTTTTTTGCTGATGGGTCTGAAAAAACATCTCTTTTGTTTATGTTACAAAACAAAGCTATTTTTTCCTTTATTTTTTTTGTTAAAAGTTCTGTGCTTCTTCCAAAGACGATATTTGGAAATATTCCTAAGTTGTTTAAAACTTTGACAGACTGCTGAATAGGTTTTGTCTTTTGTTCTCCGACAGAGTCAAGCACAGGAATCAACCCAAGGTGAATGTAACAGACATCAAAGTCTTTTTTCAGCTGTCTTGCTGACTCCAAAAACCACTGGTTTTCAATA
>JAFCFF010000054.1 GCA_017608775.1 Candidatus Iainarchaeum sp.
CTTTCCTATAACTTTCCCAGCTAACTTTCCAGAAAACATATAGCCGGCATGAGTAACTATACAGGCAAAAATATTTTCTTTTTTCCAAGCTAAATTTTTCTTCACAGATCTCTCTAACTCTTTTTTCTCAGCAGGATAAAAGCTTCCTGCAACAATAGGTTTTCTCATCTTATTTATTTTTTAATTCTTTTAATGCCTTCAAGTTTACTAAACAAAAGCCAAAAATAATGCAAGTAGGATGAATATAAGCAAGAAAATAAAAGTTCTCCTCTTTGAGATACGCAACGTTCTTTTTGAGAGATATTTGGTAGCATTAAAAAGTAGAGTAGTATTGAAAAGCCATAGCAGTCCAATAATACTAAACGCAACATAAACAAAAACAGCTGGAAAAGCAGCACTTCCAACAACCAAACCTCCAATAACAACGTCAAAAACACCGCCGACATTTGCTCCAATTATGTAGGGTACTGCTTTTTTCAAATTTACAAGTCTTAAAACAACTATAGGGACAAGCAAAGTTATGGTAATACTAGTGGACATCAAGAAAAATGTAACAAAAAAACCAACCAAAAAAGCTGTATATTTTTTCCCCAAATACCTATCAATCTTCTTTTTCAGATAATCTTCCCCCCATACAGAAAGCATGAATTTAGGCATCTCCCTTAAACTTACCATCAAGAAAAATATAGAAATGAAAATCAGGGCAACATCAGGAAGAAACGAGAATAATTTAACCAGAGGGGAGGTTATAAATTCAATAAAATCAAACCTGATATCTATACCCAATGCAAAAAAACTTCCTATCCTTGAAAACACGCCAAAAAACAATTCAAGCAGAAACATAATTATAGCTACAGGAACAGCATATACGAGATTAGCCAAACCTATCTCAAAACCATGTCTGAAGTCTCGTCTTTTAGCATGAACCAACAAAGCCACAAATAAGGCAGTAATAGTAGTACCTATCCTTGTCCCTAACACCATATATACCAAAATCTTAAGTTGCACCAAACCAACTGAGTGCAGAGCAATTAAAGCTATAGTAGCTGCACTACTAGACTGCAGTATTAATGTAATAAGCCACCCGACACCAAAAGCATTAATTGAACTTAAATCCCTTGTCGTTATCTTGAGTATGTCCTCTCCCAAGTCTGAAAAAGCGTTTTTCATGAGAACAATGGAGAATATAAATAAATACAAGAAAAATACAAAACCAAGAGCTGACAACAATCGACCTCTTCTATTTTGCATAACTAATATAGAAAACAGGCATATAAAAAACTATTTAAAACATCCACAACTAAAATCAACATGGAAAAAGAAAAAGAGAAACTGCTCGAAACCCTAAATCCAGACGAGAGAGCTGTCCTGCCTTATTTACAAGAAAAAACTTTAAGCAGGATAGCAAAGATCTCTGGCTTAGACAAAACTAAGACATTAAGGGCATTACAGTTCCTTAGCAATAAAAAGTTAGTAAAATTAACATCACAAGAAAAACAAATAGTTGACTTGGGAAACAACGGTGTAGCTTATCTTCGTAGCGGACTTCCAGAAAGAAGACTCTTGAATATACTTGCAGAAAACAAATCTCTAAGTTTAGAAAAGGCAAGAAAACAAGCAAAACTATCTGAAAACGAGTTAAAAGCAGCAATAGGAGCCCTAAAAAAGAAAGCTCTTGTCTCCATGGCAAGAGGGAATCTAATATTAAAAGCAAAAAAAGAAGAGATAGTAAAAAAAAGTTTAGAAGAGCAGCTAATTGAATCCCTGCCTTTACCTCTCAACTCTCTGAAACCAGAGCAAAAACTTGCTTTTGACAATCTGAAAGAAAGGAAGGATATAATAAAAATACAGGAAATAAAAGACGTAAGAGTAAAGTTAACTGAACTTGGCAAAGAGCTAATAAAAGTTGACCTTAACAAATACAGAGACATGATAGAAGAGCTTACTCCTGAAATGATAAAATCAGGAGCGTGGAAAGGAAAAAAATTCAGAAGATACGATATAACCTCAAAAGTTCCTGATATAAGCGGAGGAAAAAAACATTTTGTCAACCAAGCTATAGAATACGCAAGAAAAATTTGGTTAG
>JAFCFF010000018.1 GCA_017608775.1 Candidatus Iainarchaeum sp.
ATATCTGGAAGAGTTTTCTTTCAATATGTTATCAACCAAATTTCCAATTTTCACAAATTTCCAACTCACTCCATCAAATATTGGTAGAATCTCGTTAGGGTGTAGGCAATTTCTTCTCTTTGCCATATGGAAAAAAGGATGAGCAAGGCATGCTCTTATCTTTGTAAACCCAATAACCCTTCCAACAACCCCGGCAGAGGTGTGTGGCGCCATCCCAACAACCAACTTGCCAATCAGATCTTCTTTCTTTTCTATTTTATAAAATCTTTCAACCCTGTAGAATTTTTCTAACAAGTCATCAACAAACCTAGCTACTTTCACAAAAAATTCTGCTGCATTTTCATTTATGATAAAGTCTTGAGGCATTAGCTCTATAAGCTGGTTGTCGTTCTTAATTTCATTATCCTCAAAGTCTTTTTCATATCCCAAAACCCTCAACTTTTCTAATGAGGTCCCGATTTCCCTGGGTTTGAAGTGAGTTAGTGGAAGATTAAGCATCTCAAACCTTATTGTTCCATCCCTAAAGATGTAAATACTGTGTTTTGCTCTTAATATTCCTTTTTCTAATGGTTCCGGTGTTTTTTCTCCGCTAAACAATCCCTTAACTCCTTTGACAAGTTTTGGCATTTCTCTTTCTCCCAAAGTTTCTAAGGCGTTGTTAACTACCTCAGCTATGTTTACCCTTATTTTTTCTTTTCCAACATATATTTTTTCTGCTCTTTTTTTACATGAGAAACAAAAACAACTTGGTAATATTTTCTTACACTCTGGGCACTGAAAAAGTTTTACATCCACATCGATATCCCCCTGTCTTAGACTTTCCCTGTTTAGAACCTCCATGGCTTTGTTTATGCTTCTTGTTGGGCCTCCAGGAGCTCCAACAGGAAAAAGCACATGAACGTTTGGTCTCATGCTTCGTGCCCTTGCTGTCTCAGGCCTTCCCATTCTTGCTCCTATGCTAAAACCAAACTTATCTCTTATTCCAAACCCAGAAAGTCTTTCTAGATTTTCTAGAACGCTCTTGTCTTTTTTAACTCCCTCTCTATTAAAATAACCAAAGGTTCTGAGAAAGGAATTTGCGTGTTTCAAAACAATTTCACTATTTTCTAAGTAATGTTCCTTTCCAATATTTTCAAGAAGTCTTTTAATCTCTTTATCAAACTTAATATATGCAAGGCTTTTTTCTTTGTCGTGTTTCCTTGTGTTTTCTCTTATAAAACTAACAAGATATTCAAGCTCTGCAACGCTAAGGAGTTTGTAATAAGAAATAAATTCAGGGTGTAGTGGTACACCCAAACTTGCAAGTTCCAGAGCTTTTTCCTCACTTATGTTTTTTATATCTTTTCTGTCTATCCCAAAACTTTTGTTTCTATTTTTCTCTATTTTTTTCAGGTCCAGAAACCACCACTCCTCGCAGTAGCCTGCAGGAAGCAGTGGATGGTTTGTTTTTCTGAAATCTCCTATGCTGATAAGCATGTCTCCCAAAAAAAGAATCTCCTTTATTTCCTGTTTTATGGCTTCTGCCTCTTCCGAGGTTCTTAGCCTTCTAACCTCTCCGTTATTTAGAAGGACAATAGGCCCCTCAATGGTATCAACAGATGCAACACAAGTGCTTTTTCCAGGCATCTCTATTTTTAGCTGTGTTCCTATCGCTATAAAATCCCCTAAAATTTTCATTGTTGCTGGGTGAATTCCCTTAGCCATTATCCCTGTATTTCTTGCCCTACCATATCTTAGCCTGAATCCTCCTGGTACGCCAGGATATGCTAGTATAGGCCTGCCGGCAGCCATTTTTTTGAGAAAATTAAAGTTGCTTTCAACTATGCTTGTTCCACCAGACTTTGAGATTTTAATGAGTTTGTCAAGCCAATCCCAGTCAAGCCCAAACTGCTTTGCTATTTTTTTAAGCTTTTTTGCCTTTAAGGCTAAACCCTCAGCCATGACTAGAACAGGTCCTCCCCTTATCCTGTTTGTCTCAACCCTTTTCAAATTCTTATAAACAGAAACCTCAACATCCTCGCTTGGTGTCCCATTCAAACAAATCTTACAGTTTTCTATAATCTGTCTTATTTCATCATCTTCGAGCTTTCTTTGTCTGGAATAAACCTCCTGGTAAAGTTTTCCCTCCTCAACATATCTTTCAATCTCTTCCTTCAGGGGCTTATATCTTTCCAAGCCAAGTTTTTCTCTTGCATATTCCCCAAGAATAACAGCCAGCCCCATGGCGGTTCCGCCAGCACTTCTTATTGGTCCACTAAACCAAACATCTAGGTATTTTGTACCGTCAAAGTTGTTTGCTATCTTTATTTTTGGTAGACCATCCAAAGGGGCAACAACAACCCCCTCGGTATAGAGAAGAAGTCCTGCTTTTATACCAATTTCAACTCTTTTTGATAAATCTTTATAGTCTCCAATTTTTCCCTCAAGGATTTCCTCAAAGATTTTCTTTATTATTTCAAGCCTCTCAAGTCCCTTGTTTTTCAACTCGTTAAATCTTTTTGCCAGGCCGTTTAAACCAAGTAGAATTTCACTTCTTTCTCCCAGGTCTCTTGCTTTTTGTATTTCTACTTTCTCAGAGATATCAAAGCCCTTGCCTTTTGCTTTTTCCCCCAACTTGTAAACTCTATCAACTTCCTTTTTCAGGTTTAAAAAATATTGTTCATACTTTTCACTCATTTTATTCACCCAAAAACTTTCTTTCTTTTATCTCAAACTTATTTAACGGCACAACAACTGCTCTTCCAGGGGTCACAACAAGCTGCCCTTGCATTAGTTGATAAGGAGTTATATCCTCCCAAGTACCAGCATTAATCAGCAGTCTCTCTCTATATGTTGCGTATTCGTTGTAATGAATATGTCCTGTGACAAATATGTCTGGCGTTTCTTTTATAAGCATGTAATTTCTTTTTTCAGGAACAATTGGTTGTTTGGTTCCGTAGCAGGGAAACAAATCTCTCCTCTTCATCATTTCTTCCATTGCCTTTGTCGGGTTTGTTGGCTTTAGAAAAGAAATCTTTTCTATCAACCCAAAAATACTATGGCCATGGTAGGGAAGTATCTTTACGCCCTCAATCTCTAGCATGGAAGGACTCCCTATAAAATGAACATTTCCTAGATTTTCCATTCCCTGCCTAAACTCCTTCCCGAGAGCTGGCTGGGGATCTGCTCTTCTAACAGCGTCATGGTTTCCGGGTGCTAGAAATATCTCAATTTCTTCTGGAATTTTCTCTATGTAGTCCCCAAAAACCCTATATTGTTCGAATATGTCTTTTATCTCAAGATTGTCTATTTGTCCTGGATAAATTCCTATCCCATCAACCATGTCTCCTGCAAAAACAACATACTTTATTTTTTTTGCAAGATTTAAATCTCCTTTATCCCCAACATTCAGATTTATCCAATTCAACATTTTTTCAAATACCTTGTCAAGAAAAAGCTTGCTTCCTATGTGTGTGTCACTTATAAACAAACAGTTAACCTCGTTTTCTGCCTTGTTCACCCCGCCTATTAAAACATCTGGCTTCCAAAAATTGCTTATCAGTATCATATCTTCGCTTAGGACATTTCCCTCAAATGCAAGAACCTCATCTTCAACAATGTTTTCTCCATCCTCAAACAACTCTTTATTTGTCTTGGATATAACCCCAATAACCTCGTTTCTAAAGTCCTCAAGTCTTAGGGCAAGGTTTCCGTTTTTGCTTTTCCATTTCTCTGAAACCATTGCCACAAAGACAACCTGTTCTCTTTTCTTAGTTTTTTTTACCTTTGATATCTCTCCCTCAAAACCACGCTTTCTCAAGATCTCTGCCAAAAACTCAAACTTTTCCTTAAAAAACTTGTTGAAGTCTTCTATCTTTCCAGAGCTTTTTATTTTTCCTGTGATATCATACTCCCAAAGTATCTTAAAGTTACTTTCAATATCTCTTCTTTCTTTTGCCACTCTTTCTCTCTCGCCAGATCTCACAACCCTTATTTCTTCTTTTATCTTTATCTTGTCCTGTCTCAAAACAAAGTTATGTATAAATTCCTCATCTATTATTTCATTTCTTTTCTCTAACGAATAATCCAAAATCTCTTTCCATCTCTTTGAGTTTTTTAAAATCTCAAATGCTGCCTTTGTTATTATTATTCCCTTCTCAGAGCTGTACTGCAAAACTTCTTGCTCCATTCTATCCCTTTAACTTTTCCTTTATTCCCTCAATTATGGATATAAGGTGCCATATATCTGTTCTTGTGTGTTCTGGCAAGTTCAGGTCTTCGTTGATCTCATCCAAGAGATAAATTGCTTGGGAAAGGCTTAGATTTGTCTTTTCCTCAACTTTTTTTCTAACCATTCCCAACTTTTCCCTTATGTTTCTTGGGACTGTTCTGTCCTCTCTTATTTCGTTTATCAGCTCAACAATGTTTGTGACTTCTCTATCCATGCTACTCACCCTAAGAATCATATTTAAATCTTACCCCCACTAATCATAAGTAAGTCTATATTTTTGGTGTTTTTATGAAACTTCCAAACCTGTATAACTATAACTATAGACCATATATTTTTATTATTGTTTTCCTAACTCTTGTTTTCCTCTTTCTTCTTTATAAACCAGGCCTAACAAAAGGCCTTGACCTGAAGGGCGGGTTTAGGATAATCATAAAAACAGCTGAGGAAATCAAGGAGCCAAAGTTATTTGAGAACAACCTAAGAAAAGAGCTTTCCCTTCCAAGCCTTGTTGTGAGAACAATCAAAGATCCTTTTTCTAAAACTTTCTCCCTCATCCTAGAGTTTGTCTTACCAAAAAGCCTTGAGGAGGATATTAAAAAAACAAAGCCTCTTATAAACAAAGACTTGGATCTGGAAGAAAGATTTTCAATAGCAAAACAAATCATAAAATCTGAGGCCAGGGAGATACCCTCTGATAAAGAGGAAGCAGTCTTGTTGGCGATTTCAATCGTAGATGAGAGGAAAGCTGCTATTGTCAATAACGTTATACAAAAAACCCAGGAGCTCTTGGACATAGAAACTAAGGAATTTTCCTTTCAGGAGGTCGGCCCCTCACTTGTCCAAACCTTTTTTCAGCAAAGCATAAAACTCGTTTTAATCGCCTCAGTACTGGTGATTATAGTTATTTTTATTTTCTTCAGGGAGATAATCCCGAGCTTGGCAATTATTCTTGCAGCTGCTTTTGATATCCTTGCAGCACTTGCTGGGATGGCGCTGTTTAGAATTCCTCTTTCCCTGGCCTCAATCCCTGCCTTGTTGATGTTGATAGGTTACTCAGTTGACACAGATGTCATGCTTACATACAAACTTTTAAGAACAAAGGGAGAACCAAAACAAAGAGCACATGAGGCACTCAAAACAGGCCTAACAATGACTGGGACAACCCTAGCAGCCCTGGCTGTTATGTTTTCGCTATCTTACTATTTCCAGCTTACAATAATTTTCCAGATATCTGCTGTTTTGTTTTTTGGTTTGATAGGTGATTTATTTTCAACATGGTTTATGAACGCCCCAATACTTTTAATATACCTTGAAAAAAAGAAACAAAGATTAGAGAGGTGGAGAACAAGATGAGATTCCTAAGAACATCTTTTCTTCTTGTTCTTGTTTTAGTTTCCCTCTTTCTTATATTTTTTCAGGGCTTACAGCTGGGAATTGATTTCAGGGGAGGGACTCTTTTCCAACTCCATTTCTCACAAAAACTTTCCTCATCTGAGATGGAAAACGCTAGGGCAATAGTGGAACAAAGGGTTGATTGGACAGGCTTAAAAGATACAACAGTAAGGCCATGGGGAGATGAATTTATTATCGTAGAAATTGCAGAGTCAGATCCTGAGAATATCTCAAAGATAGAAGAGCTTTTGAAGAGACAAGGAACCTTTGAGGCAATGATTGACGGCAATGTTCTTTTTACAGGCCTAGAGTTAAGGGTTTCCAAGGACCCTGGAGAGGGCTATGGTGTTCGAAGCAACAATCTCTGGGTTTTGCCCTTTACCCTAAAGACAGAAGCTGCAAAAAGATTTGCCAAAGGAGTGTTCCATAAGTGTGTTGGCCTAGAGTGTGATTATACCTATTTTTACATAGACCGGGAGGTTAACAGCACACTCCTTGTTCCTGCCGAGATGATGGAAGAAACAGTGTTGGTTGATAGGGCGTATGTTCCGTTTACGGAGCTGATGTTAAACACAGGAACCATGGCTCTTTCACTTGAACAAAACGCAGAAGAGGAAGGATACTATAAGTTGACAGAGGAAACAAAACAAGCGCTCTTGAAAAACAAAAAAACAACAAAAAAAATTATATACCCAAACAAGCTTGATGTCTCCTCCAAGCTTTTTTTGAAAAAACTTTCCCTTCCCCTTAGAGAAGTTACTTTAGATGAATCCTACTTACAAACAGCCACAAACCTAAGGGCTGTTATTGCCCTGACACCAGGTATAGCAAATATGGAGGCGCCAACAACACATAGCCCAAACTTTAAGATTTTTACAAATCTAACAATCCAAGGAGGAGGCAACACATTTGAAGAAGCAAAGGAAAGACTTAGCAGTATTGTAATCCTACTGGAGTCTGGTTCCCTCCCAACACCAATAGATGATATTTCCAAGGAGGTAATTTCTCCATCCCTAGGGAAATTCTTCTTGAAAAACATTTTTTACATAGGAATACTAGCCCTTGTTGTAGTTTCCCTTGTTCTCTTTATTCGTTATAGAAAATTTTATCTGATCTTCCCTATTTTATTTACAGGTGTTTTTGAAATTCTTCTTATCTTGGGAGTTGCTTCTCTAATAGGCTGGAACCTTGATTTCTCTTCCCTAGCTGGAATTCTTGCTGTGGTTGGAACAGGGGTTGATGACCAGATAATAATATCCGATGAGCTCCTAAGAAGAGAAGAAAAGGAAAAAATAGCGGTAAACTTTCTGCAAAGAATTCGGAACGCTTTTTTTGTGATATTTGCGGCAGCAGCAACCCTCTCCGCCACAATGCTTCCAATAGTTTTTTCCTCCTTTGCTGTTGGAAGGCTTGTTGGCTTTGCGATAACAACTTTATTTGGGGTTGCCATAGGAGTTTTCATAACAAGGCCTGCCTTTGCAGAGGTTGCAAGATACTTAGTATCAAAATTTGAGAAGAGCCAAGATTAAGATAATAAAAAAGGCCAAAAACCAACTAAGAACATGGAGCGATATAACAAAAAACTCTCCAAGATAATTTGCTAACTCTACAAGAAAAACAAGCCTTATGAAATTATATGCTATCAAAACAAAACTCCCAAACAAGAGTCTTTTCCAGCTAAATGAAACAATTTTTGAGAGAAAAAGAGAATAAAAAACAACTAACAGAGTAAGAAAGCCGCAAAACTTTGTTACCACAAGAAGGGCTCTTTTCTTTACTATGATATTATAGATTACTTCGGCTCCTGTTATTTTTCCATATAAACCAAGTAAAAACGCCTCTGGGATCGGCAGGAGAAAGATTATGTAGAACCCAATTAAAACGAAAAGAAAAAACAAAAACATTTTTTTTAAATCCCCAGGCCTAAACATTAAGAACCACTTTTAAGAGAAACGCAACCAGGACTGCAAATAAGTTCCCAAAAAAATTTACGGTGTCGTTGTTCAGGATTTTTACCCTGTTCTGATAAACTCCCAAAACACTGTCAAAAACTTGGCCAAAATAGCCAGCCAAAAGGACAATCCCCCCCTTTATAAGCGAGGCATCTATAAAAATTACGAAGTAGAGCGATATAAGTAAGGCACCAATAAAAGCAGCGTAAAAGCCAAGAAGACTTACCGCGCCATCAGTTCCTGCTTTGACAACCTTCCATCCAATGATAAGTCTTGGCTTTTTGAATTTTATTCCGATTTCTGAGGCAAACGTATCTGATACCGCCTCTGCCAAGGCAGCAAAGCTAAAAACAAGACCAAACGGAATAGCCATGGTAGCCAGAAGCCCCTTGCTAAGAATGTTGGCAGCGCCTCTCTTTCTGTGTTTTTTTCTGCTTATAAAAAACGAGAGAAACAAAGCAAGTCCAAACCCGACTAAAACCCACATGCTCCCGGAAAGAAACAAGACAGCAACAACAAGTATGTTTCCTATCAAAATCCCCAAAAAATCAAGCCACTTGCTTTTTACTATAAAAAAATTAAAAAAAAACAAAAAAACAAGAAAAACAAACAATGTGTTTATATCAGGTAAAATCATTTCAATCATTTTTCAACAAGCCTGCTTTTTTCAACCAAAACAACTCTCAAGGGAATTATTTTTTTTACTCTTTCCTTTATTTTAAAAACTACCTCCTGGTCAAGAACTCCGTTTTTAACAAATTCCTCCAAGCTATTTTTTATCAGGAACTCCCTTACTATCTCACAAACCCTTTTTCGTATTTCCTTAACTTGTTTTTGATTTGCGTTTGTTGCCGTTACAACGACTGTTTTTATCTTAACTTTGTTTCTTTCCCTGTCCTCTATATTTTGAATCACTTCTACTTTTGTTGTTCTTTTCTTGATAAATCTTTGTAAAAAACTTCTTGAGATCTCATGTCCCACAAGTTTTGTAATTGCTTTTTTCCCCTCTATTCTGTTTATTTTAAATATCAGGTCTATGTTTGCCCTTCTTGCCCTGCCATAAATCTCTCCTGCAGGGGTTTTTATGGTTCTTTTAAAAAGTAAGGAGTCTTTCTCAGCAACGGTTTCCCCTGCGGTTTGGCTATCAAAAATCTTTGGGGCTATGATTTCAAACCACTCCTTTCTTCTCCAAACATCTTTTGTTTTTTTCTTTGTTATTGCCAGAATTCTCACCTAAACATTTTTTCAAATATAAGATTTGCCTTTTTCAAAACATTTCTTCCCCTTCCACCAAACTCAAAAAAACTTTTTCCTTTTTTTATCTTTACTTTCAACAAATCACCTTACTAACAACTTAGCGGTTTCCTCGCTGTAATACCACTCCTTTGGAATTGCCCCTTTCTTTTTGTAGTAGTTGCTTAATCTCCTTATTTTGCTTATGGTAAGCCGATAACCATATTTTGCTGTTTGGTCTTTTTTGTTTTTCTCCATATGTTCCAAAAGATTTGCTGCTTTTTTTATTAGATTCATCAAGTCTTCTGGTAGTTTTGAATATATTTTTTTCTCCCTTAAAACCTTAGTTATTGTTTTACCCAATAACTCTCTGATACTGTAAACATTGTATTTTTCTTTTAAGATTGTTCCTATCTTAGAGGCAGGGTTTCCCCCCTCTCCAAGCTCTATGATCTTTTTTTCAATTTCTTTTTTACCAAGAAGTGGTTTTTGGGAAATTCTCCTTTCCTTTATTTTCAACTTTTTCTTTACGCTTTTTCTTTCCTCAATTTCCTTTTTTAATTCCTTGATTTTCTCCCCAATTTTCTTTTCAATCCTTTCTTCCATCTTTGTTTTTTTGTCTTTTTCTGGGAGTTTTTTATTTTTCTTTTGTTCCTTATTTTTGGGTATTTTTTCCTTATTTTCTTTTTTTTCAGGCATTTTTCCACCTTCAACTCCTTAGAGGCAGTTGAAAGCTACTTCGAAAGAAGCAGCAATACACAAAAACCCTAAAAAACGTTTTTAAAGATATCTAGCCCTCTTCTCAACTTTTTCCATCCTTTCTACAACCTCTTTTCTTCCCTTTCTCAAGTACCCCCTCAAGATTCTTTTCCAGCTTTTTTCATCAAGATGTGTTGATAAGAAGGTCCTCTTAAATACCAAGAGGTCAACAGCCATGTCCTCTGTTTTGTGACTTTCCTTGCTCAACCCAAAGTCTATAAAGCCAATTTCCAGCTTTCCATTCTCCCTTAAAAGAAACATATTTGCCAGTGTTAGGTCGCCATGTACAATGCCTAGCGAATGCATTCTCCCAATTTTTCTTCCTATAATTTCAGCAACCCTAAATCTTCTTTTCTCGCTTAGGCCATCAAAACAATCCTTTAGCTTTTTCCCAGAAAACTTCTCCATATATATTCTATTTTTCTCAAAGTCAACAAAATAAATAGAGGGGGTTCTCAGGGCTGGTCTAAGCTTTCTTATGATTCTTACCTCGGCCTTAATTCTCCCAAAATTAATTTTTTTATCAAGAATTTTATTTCTATATCCCTTTGATTTTCTTTCCTTGATAACAACCTCTCCCTCGAAATCCCCTGTCTTCATATTTGCCGAGAAAATCATTGCCTCTGCTCCCTGTATTATAAATTTTTTATTTCTCAAAGATTTTTCAAGCTCTCTAGATTGTTTTCCAACCATTCCTTTCCCTCCTTTTCTATCTTCTCTCCCAACTCCTTATCCTTGCTCTTTATTTTTTCAATAACTTCCCCAACACTAATTTTTTTCAGGTTCTCAACTTCTTCTGGCTTTATTGCGATCCTTATAAATTCCTTATATTTCTCAACAATGTTTGTGTTTTCTTTTATTGCGTTTTCAATAATTTTTTTGTCAATACTTTGTAAATAGCTAAGCAAGCCATCCAGTGAAAACATAAAAAAGCAATCCCCTTTAATTTAAAAAAACTTCTTCTTTTTGAGTAATATGCCTTCTCTTCAAGACATAATATCTTTAACTAAAAGAAGAGGATTTTTCTATCAAACCGCAGATATCTATAACCCAATAGCTGGATTTTACGACTATGGTCCTCTGGGTTTTTTTCTTAAAAGGCAGATAGAAAGCTCCTGGTGGGAGTATTTTTTCCTTGGGAGGGACAATATCTTTCCCAGCTATGGCTCCACAATCCTTCCTGAGAGGGTTTTTAAGGCTTCGGGGCATCTCAAAAGTTTCAGCGATGTTCAGCTTGAGTGTAGCAAATGTATGCAAAAATTTAAGATAGATGAGGTGTTGCCTGACTATGAGGGGGCTAGTCTTA
>JAFCFF010000055.1 GCA_017608775.1 Candidatus Iainarchaeum sp.
CGAAGTAAACGTGCACTTGGTTAAAAAGAAAAAAGACAAACTAAGAAAAGTAAGCGAGTTAATAGACTTGGATAAAAAAACAATTATTTTCTCTGACTCTATAGACTTGGGGAAAATGGTTGCAAGCAAGCTAAAAGTCCCACATATTTATGGTGCAACAAAAAAAAGAATGAAAATACTTGAAGACAACCAAGTGGTTGTTGCAAGCAGGGTAATGGACTTAGGAGTTTCGATAAAAGATTTAGAACATGTTATCGAAGTGGATTTCCTGTTTGGTTCCAGAAAACAAGAAATACAGAGAACAGGAAGGCTTTTCCACGCTGAAACAGGGGAAAAAACCCACGACATAATTATGACAGAAGACGAGTTTGACTCCTATAGGAAAAGACTTTATGGTTTTATCGAAAAAGGCTTTAAAATAAACATTGTTTCAGAAAAAAGACCAGTTAGTGTGCTAGACCTAATGAAAGAAGAACCAGCTATTGTAAGAGTTTCAAGAAGAAGTTCATCTGTTAGAAGAAGAAGTCCATCTGTTGTCACAGCGCCAGTTAGAGAAAGTAGGTTAAGTGAAGACAAAAGAAAAATATCAAAAGGGTTTGTCAAAAGAAAAGTAAGCCAAATGGAAAAAATAGTTGCAGAGCTAAGTCCGTCGGAAAAAAAAGTACTGCGATTCCTAATAATTTCCAGAGCAAACTCTAAAAAAAGAATAAGCCATGCTCTCGGCATGGACAAAGTCAACGACGAAGTGAACAGGTTGAAGAAAATAGGGCTGGTTTATGTGGACAGCAAAAGAGGAGTGGTCTACAACATACCCAAAAAAATAACACAAGACCTGCTTCCGTTCAAGCCAACAAAAGAAGATATTAGGGAAGCAATAGAATTAATTGAAACAACAATAAAAGAATGGAAAGAATAAAAGTTTACTCTTTTTTTAGTTTAGATATTTTTTCTTCAAAAATTCTTTCCTTCAAGTCTTTAATGGTTTTCACTTCTTCTTCATATTCTTTGGATTCGAGTTGAAGTTCAACAAAGCGTAGAAAAGACCTGTAGTTTTTTATTTTAAAAGCTTTAATTAAAACCACTATTGCTGAAGCAAGCTCGATTTCGTCGTCAATTTCTTCAAGCAAAGAAACCAACTTGTTGCTGATTTTTAAACCTTTTTTAATTTTTTTTTCATCTATGCCTATTAACTCTCCTGCTTCTCTTATTGCTTGGTATTCAATCGGGTTCATGTTTTTTTCTCCTTTTATTTTTACGCTGGTATGGTTCCCACCATTTGTTTTTGCAAACAGGGCATCTTTTTGGGTTTTTTATTTTAGGAACCCATTTGTGCCCGCATTTTTTGCATTTGACTTTTGAAATTTTTATTGTTGGCTGCATTTCTTTTTTCACTCCTAATTTTTTCTGGGCTTTCGTGGCGACAGTGCACGCATAACTCCCAACACTTTTTGCTTTCACGGACCCAAAGAAAGGCAAGGGAAGGGGTGAAGCCTCCTTGCCTTCTTATTTTATTGTAGGTAAGTATTAAAAACTTTACTATGAGTAATTATTTCAAAGGAAAATGGTGAAAATGCCAAAACTATACTACGAAAAGCCTTTAAAGGAGAAATTATGGGAACAACGTTGGCGAGCAGTACTATACTTGGAAATCATAGCATTGTTTGTGGCAGCATACCTATTGACCCCGTATATTATATTTATTTAAAAGGAGGGAAAGAAAATGGTGAAATACAAAGTATTTGAGGAAGAGGAAGCTGAAGAAGAGAAGACAATCCACTTCAAGCTTAAACAGGAAGAAGAAACTGTTAAGCTAATTGCAGTGAGCAAACAGGGAGAAACATTAAATATGGGATATATTCTTCGCTTGTATCCAAAAGAAGGAAAAATTTATATCTACGACTGCATCAACAAGGAAATCGGCTTGAAGAAAGTAAGAGTGCCGAATGACATGAAAACCGAATAAAGTAGGTCCGAAAATGAAAGAAGATATAATTCACAACACAAAATTTGGAAAACACTGGGTTACACCAAACCAAAAAAAATACCTGTCCG
>JAFCFF010000019.1 GCA_017608775.1 Candidatus Iainarchaeum sp.
GTTTTAAGAAATATGATTAGGTGATTTTGTGAGCGACATAATAGTAAATGCTTTGATAAAAATAAAAAATGCAGATAATGTTGCAAAGCCAGAGGTTGTTTTAGAGCCGGTTTCAAAACTGTTAAAAAACATTCTTGAAATTCTAAAAAAAGAAGGGTATATAGATAACACAAAAGAAGTAAAGCAAGGAAATAAGTTAACATTTATCGTAAAACTTAATGGCAACATAAATGAGTGCAGGGCAATAAAACCAAGGTTTGTTGTTGGTAAAGACGATTACCAGAAATATGAGAAAAGGTTTCTTCCTGCAAGGGATGTTGGAACAATAATTGTTTCAACAAATAAAGGACTTTTAACCCATAGAGAGGCAAAGATGGAAAAGCTTGGTGGAAGATTAATAGCATATGTTTATTGAGGGAGAGTTATGGAAAAAACACCAAAGAAGAAAAAAATAAAAAGTGCAGAGATTTGTCTGGAAATTCCCGAGGGAGTAAATGTCGAGGTAGATGCCTTTGGAAAAGTCATTGTTTCAGGGAAAAAAGGAAGTCTTGAAAGGCAGTTTAGAAGCAAAAGAGTGACAATAAAAAAGACGGATAAAAACGTTGTTTTGGTTGGTAAAGATGAAAAAAAAGAAACAAGAAAAATGTTGGGGACAATAAAGGCACATATAAAAAACATGATAGATGGGGCAAGTAAAGGGTATTCCTATAAGCTGGTTGTGGTTTATTCCCACTTTCCAATAAGGACAAGTGTAAAAGATGGATTTTTGGAAATAGTTAATTTCTTTGGTGAAAAATATCCAAGAAAGGCAAAGATCTTGCCAGGGGTTAAGGTAGAAATAAAAGGAAGGGAAATCCTTGTTAGCGGTGTTTCAAAAGAAAATGTGGGCCAAACAGCCGCAAATATTGAAAACACAACAAGAACAACGAAGAGAGATAGGAGAATTTTTCAGGATGGAATATATGTTGTTGAGAAGGCAGGGTGATGTTTGTGATAAACCTTATAATAAAAAAAATAAGAAAAAAAAGGTTCAAACTGAAAAAACCGAAATTTCGTGGGAGTTTTGGAAGTAAGAGAAAGAGAAAAATTAGCAAGAAAAAATGGAAAAAATGGAGAAAGCCAAGAGGAATGGACAGTGATCTTAGAAGGAAGCTAAAAAATGAGGGAAAACAACCAAGTATAGGCTATAGAAAGCCGAGAAGAGTCCGTAGGCTGCATCCCTCTGGCTACAAAGAATTCTTGGTTAAAAACCTAGAAGATATTAAAAAAATTATGGAAAGAGAAAAGAATTTTGTTTTAAGAGTTGCCAGCACAGTTGGAAAAAAGAAGAGGAAGGAAATTGTTGATTTTGCGGGAGAGGAAAAAATAAAGATAGTAAATATAGGAAAAATAAGAAAAGAAATGAAAAAAATTGAGGGGAAGGAAGAAAAAAATAAGAAGAGAGAAAGCAAAAAAATAAAAAATGAAAAGACAAAGAAAGGGTGAGTTTTGTGAGAGTAAAAAGAGTAAGAGAAATTGCCGCAAAGTTGTTAAATACAAGTCAAGACAGGATTTTGTTTGATGGAAAAAACTTAAAAAAAATAAAAGAAGTTATGACAAGAGAGGATATAAAAACACTTATCTTGGACGGAGTCATAAAAAAGAAAAAAACCCCAAGACAAAGCAAGGCAAGAGCAAGAAAAAGAAAGCTTGAGAAAAAAAAGGGAAGACACTCTGGTAAGGGAAAGAAAAAGGGAACCCAAAAAGCAAAGAGGCCCAAAAAAGAAAGATGGATTTTGAAGGTAAGGGCTCAAAGGAAGACGTTGAGAGATCTTTTGAGGGACAACATAATAACCAGAGATATTTACAGATCACTGTATAAAAAAATAGGTGGCGGATACTTCAGGGGGAAAAAACATCTAGAAAGTTATGCAAGAGGGATTGCAAGGGCTAGGGGAGAAAAGGGGTGAAAAAATGTTGAGGGTATTTAAAAGAAGGTTGGAAAAAAAGACAGACTATAGGAAAAGACTGGCTCTCGTGAAATCTGGAGAGATAAGATTTGTTATAAGAAGAAGCAATAAGAGAGTTTTAATTCAGGCAGTTAGGTTTATGGAGGTTGGAGACAAAACACTGCTTACGATAGATAGTGGAAAGTTAAGGAAGCTTGGCTGGAAGCACAGTCTAAAGAACATTCCGGCCGCATATTTGACAGGATATTTATTTGGAAAGAAAGTGTTGGAACGTGGTTTGAAAAAAGGAGTTTTAGATATTGGGAGAGAAAGTCCTTTTCACAAAGGAGTTGTTTTCTCAGCATTAAAGGGGATTGTTGATGCTGGGTTAGAGATAAAACACAACGCAGAGATTTTTCCAACAGATGAGAGAATAAGAGGAGAACACATAAAGACATTTACTGGGACGGATGTTGTTAGTGACTTTGAGGATGTTAAGAAAAAAATACGGAGTGAGATCAAATGAAATTTATAAAAGAAAAGGAAGAAAAGCCTGAGCCCGTAGAAAAAGAAAAAAACGAGGAAGAAAAAACAGAGATAGACTGGGTCCCAAAAACAGAGGTAGGAAAAAAGGTTTTTTCCGGAGAGATAAAAAGCTTGGATGAGTTTTTTGACAAGGGATATCTTATAAAAGAGCCAGAGATTGTTGATGCCCTTGTACCAGAGCTTAAAGTCAATGTTGTTGAGGTTACAAAAACAACCACAGTAACAATGGCTGGTAGGAACTTTGGGTTTAGAGCAACTGTAGTTGTGGGGGACGGAGAGAGCTATATTGGAATTGGTTCTGGAAAATCAAAGGAAAGGTTTCAGGCAATAAAAAAAGCAGAAAGAGAGGCAAAGAAAAATCTTGTTAAGGTTAGGAGGGGTTGTGGTTCTTGGGAGTGCAGCTGTACCGAGGGACATTCCATTCCTTTTTCGGTTGTTGGGAGGGAGGGCTCTGTAAAGGTTAAGCTTATACCTGCCCCAAAGGGAACCGGACTTGTCATAGGAGAAAAAGTAAAACCAATATTTGAGTTTGTTGGGATAAAAGATGTTTGGAGTAAAAGTTTTGGAGCAACTCATACAGTGCACAACTTTGCAAAAGCAGTTGTTGATGCGCTAAGCAAAACAACAAAGATAAGATTTACAAAAGATATTGAGAGAAAGATAAAGAGGTAGAAATATGTTAGCAGTCATAAGAATAAGAGGAAGAGTCAATGTCGAGAGAGGGGTTGAAAAAACCCTTAGAAACTTAAAACTGACAAGAAAAAACCACCTTGTAATTTTTAAGGAAAACAAAAATATTCTTGGAATGCTTTCTAAGGTCCAGAACTACATAACTTTTGGAGAGATAAACAAAGAAACTCTGGCTTTGGTTCTTCTAAAAAGAGGAAGGCTCTCAGGAAATAAAAAATTAGATAAGAAGTTTTTAGAGGAAAGGGGTTTAAAGGGCTTTGAGGAAATAAGTGAAGGCTTATTCGATGGTAGGAAAAATCTAAAAGATCTTGGCATAAAACCAGTGTTTAGACTTAGCCCTCCAAAAAAAGGTTTTGAGAGAGGGGGGATGAAAAAAAGTTTCAAACAAGGAGGGGTATTGGGTTACAGAGGGGAAAAGATAAACGAACTGATAAAAAAGATGGTTTGATAAAAAAGGTGCTCAGAATGAGAAAGAAAAAAGTAAGGTTAAGAGGAAAAAGAACTCATGGAAAAGGGGATACAAAGAGAAGAAGAGGAAAAGGAAGCAAGGGCGGTAAAGGAAGGGCAGGAAGCCAGGGGCAAAAAAAAATGTTGTTCCTTGGGAGTTTTGGAAAACTTGGTTTCAAGGGAAAGAAGAAAAGAGAGAGAATCATCAACTTGGATATTCTCTCACAAAAGCTGGATGCTTGGATAAAAAAGGAAAAAACAGGGAAAAAGAGTGGATTATACATAATAGATGGAAAAAAGATTGGTTTTGATAAAATCTTGGGCAAGGGAAATATAAATGAAAAAATAAGGGTTGTTAACATGAAAGTAAGTAAAAAGGCAAAGCAAAAGATTGAGAGGGCCGGAGGGAGTATAGAGGAGAGATAAAATGAATATAAGTTCTTTCTACAGATGGATTCCGGCTGTCAAGGACCCTGTAAAACCCTTGACGATAAAACAAAAAATTTTTTGGAGTGCGCTTGTTCTTGTTATATTTTTTATAATGGGTAGTGTTGAGGTTGCTGGTGTTGCTGAAAGTGCCACTGGTTTTTTAGAACAGCTACAAATAATACTTGCAAGTAACATAGGAACCCTGATAACTGTTGGAATTGGACCAATTGTACTTGCCTCAATAATACTACAGATGTTGGTTGGAACAAAAATAATAAAGCTCAATCTAAGCGACCCTGCACAAAGAAGCGTTTTCACTGGTTTGCAGAAACTCCTGACAATTGGTCTTGCATTCTTTGAGGCAATAATTTACTCTGCTCCTGGAAGATTTCTAAGTCCTGATCCTGGAATGAGATGGTTTGTTATCTTACAGGTTGCAACCGGATCAATAATACTGATGTTTTTGGATGAGGTTGTGCAAAAATATGGTGTTGGTTCTGGTATTGGGTTGTTCATTGCTGGTGGAGTAAGTCAGACAGTAATATGGAGATCGATATCCCCTATAATGGAAGCAGGTAGTTTTATAGGTTTGATTCCTCAGTTTCTAGCAAACCTGTTTAGGGGAAACCCAGCACTTATAATTTTGTTACCTCTTTTGATGAGCTTTGTTGTTTTCTTTATAGTTGTTTTCTTTGAGAGTGTTTATGTCAACATTCCGATTGCCATGGGCAGACGTGGGTTGGGAGGGAGATTTCCAGTAAAGCTACTTTATGTCAGCAACATTCCTGTTATATTTGCAGCTGCTTTTTTTGCAAATATCCAGTTTATTGCCTTTGCAATAAGAAACACTGGTTTTGGGAAGGTATTTGGGGTGTTTTCTGAAAACCAAATTGTTGGAGGCCTTGCCTGTTACACAAAAGCACCATTTGGTATCCTTATAGATCCAGGGGGGGTACTTGGGAGTGTTTGTTATGTTGGATTTTTGGATCCTCTTCTTGCCGTGATATTGCACATTCTTGTATATGCGGTCTTGTTTTTGGGAGCGTGTGTTATATTTGGTGTCTTGTGGGTGGAAATAGGTGGGCAGGGGCCAGAAGACATCGCAGAACAATTTCAGTCAGCGGGCTTGTTTATTCCTGGTTTTAGAAAAGACCCAAGAATTGTAAAGGCAATTCTTTATAAGTATATTCCAACAATAACTGTGCTGGGTTCTTTCATAGTTGGTTTTCTTGCCGTCTTTGCAGACCTAACAGGAGCGCTTGGGTCAGGAACTGGAATTCTTCTTACTGTTGGAATTGTCTATAGGTTGTATGAGGAACTGGCAAGAGAACAGGTTTTAACGAATGTTGCTCTCCTAAGAAAAATTATAAAGGGTGGATAGATGTATAAGGGAATAATTTTGGGTTTAGTTGCCTTAGCAATATTGGTAATTCTTAATCTAGTACAGTCAAAATTTATAAATAGAAAGGAACAACAACTGATGCAGAAAAAAATGAGAGAAAGACAAAACGAGATAAAGGAGTTGATGAAAGAGGGTTCTGAGGAAAGCAAGAAAAAAGCTCAGAAGATTCAAGCAGAGATGTTAGAGGAAAGCTCAAAGATGATGTCAAAAACATTGAAATACTTTATAGTTGTATCTATTATTATTATTCCCTTGTTTGCATTAATAAACAAGTTTTATGGAAATGTTGTTTTGATAAATACCGAGCTAGGAAGGTTTATCCCGTTATTGGGAGCGATAACGTGGTTTTGGTGGTATATTTTGGTCGCCCTGATAGCCGGAAGCCTTGTAACCAATATGGGAGCGTTATGGAGTGAGAGATATGACAAAAGTAAGTCAGAGAAGGCTTAAGAAAAAAATTAGAAAAAGTCCTGGCAGGAAGTCTAAGATATCATATAAAAGAAAGAAAAGAAGTTTTGCAAAATGTGCACTTTGTAAAGAAAGGTTAAAGGGAGTGCCTCCTGAAAGCAGGAAAAAGAAACTTTCAAAGACAAAAAGAAGACCAAGTGTTATGTTTGGTGGAATTCTTTGTTCTAAATGTAGGGAGAAAATAATAAAAAAAGCTGCCCTAAGAAAATACAAACTTACCAGAGATGAAGAAATAGACCTAAGGGAGGAAAAATTCATAAAGCAGGCTGAGAAAGCTATTGAGTAGGTGAGGATATGAAAGAGGGAAGTATTTGTATAGTTATTGCTGGAAGAGATGCAGGGAAAAAAGTTGAGATTGTTGGTAAAGAAGAGGGGTTTTTCATAGTAGTTGGAAAAAATGTAAAGAGGAGAAGAATAAATAGAAAACATTTGATAGAGGTTGGTAAAAAATGATTGTTGTAATATCTGGCAGCCCAGGAACAGGCAAAACCACACTGGCAAAATATCTGGCTAAAAAACTGGGTTTTGGATTTATAGAGGCGGGGGAAATATTTGACGAGCTTGGAAAAAAAATTAAAAACAGGAAAAAACTTGACAGGGCTGTCAACAAGAAAATAAAAACACTTGTTAAGAAAAACAAGAACTATGTTTTGGATTCAAGGCTTGCGAGCTTTCTCCTAAAAGCAAATTTAAAAATTTTTTTAGTTGGGGATATTAATATAAGAGCAAAAAGAATGGCAAAAAGAGAAAAAATAAGTATAGCAAAAGCGAAAAAAAACATACTGGAAAGAGAGAGGAAGGACAAGAGAGCCTTTAAAAAATATTACCCTAAAATAAGGAACATAGAAAGCTATGATCTAGTTTTGGATACCACAAGGCTAAGCAAAAAGGAAATGTTTGACCTTGTGTTTTTGTTTGTTAAAAAAGTGATATGATGAAAGAAAAGGTTGAAAGGTTGATTGTTAGGATTTTTGGAAAGGATTTAGATGGTGGAAAGCCGATATACCAGGCCCTAAGAGGAATTAAGGGTGTTGGGCAGAATTTTGCCTTTGTTGTTGCCAAGGCATTTGAGAAAAAAACCGGGAACAAGTTTGATATGCCCCTGGGAAACATAAGGGAAGATGAAGATAAAATCTTAGAGGACATAATTCAAAACCCTAAAAAATATGGAATTCCTGAATGGTATCTAAACAGAAGAAAAGACTTTGAGACAGGAAAGGACAAACACGCTGTGATGAGCGATCTTGATCTGGCCCTGAGAAAAAATAAACAAAGACTTGCAAAAATAAAGAGCTATAGGGGGTTAAGGCTTGCAAGAGGGCTAAGGGTAAGAGGACAAAAAACAAGAAGTAGTGGAAGAAAGGGAGTTACTGTTGGTGTTGAAAAGAAGAAGTAGGAGATAACATGGCAAGAAGATTGAAAAAAACATATGAAAAACCAAGAACTATATGGGACAGAGCAAGAATTGAGGAGGACAAGAAATTGATGGAAACCTATGGACTTAGAAGAAAAAGAGAGCTATGGAAGATAGAGACGATACTAAGAAACAAAAGAAAGCAGGCAAGAAAACTTTTAGTTGGAGATCCTGAAACAATGCAAAAAAGAAAGGCAGAACTTATTGGCTCCCTAAATAGGCTTGGAATTCTAAGTAAGGACGCAAGCACAGACGATGTCTTGGGTTTGGGAGTAGAAGATTTTTTAGAGAGAAGATTACAAACCCTGGTATGGAGAAAGGGGCTAGCAAACTCAATAAACCAGGCAAGGCAGTTTATTGTCCATAGACATATAGCGATAGGGGAGAGAGTTATAAGTTCTCCTGGCCATATTGTTAGTAGGGAGGAGGAAGAAAAAATAAGATACAGAAAAAAACCCTTAATAATTGAGAGGGCGTTTCCAGCAAAGGAAGAAAAAACCAGGTTGAGAAAAACAAAAAAAACTGAAGAAAGGGAGGAATGATATTTATGCCAAGACAGTTGCAAATTCAGGAGGAAAGACAAAGGACAAAAAGAACAAAGCTTGGGGTTGTCAGAATTTATGCCTCAAAAAACAACATAATCATTCAGTTAACCGATATAACAGGAGCAGAAACAATAGCAAGGGTTTCTGGCGGGATGATAACAAAATCACAACATAAAGAGGGAAGCCCTTATGTTGCCATGAAAGCAGCAGAGATGATTGCACATGCATCCCTGGAGAGAGGAATTGGGGAAGTAATAGTAAAAGTAAGAGCACCTGGTGGAAGTAAAACGCATAAACCCGGGCAGGGAGCAGAAGCAGCCATAAAGAGCTTGACAAGAAATGGGTTGAGAATAAAAAGGATTGAAAACATTACTCCTGTTCCACATAACAAATGCAGACCAAAAAAAAGATTTAGAAAAAAGAAGTAATTATGAAAGGGTTTTTAGAAGGTGATCTTATGAAAGCAGATCTTGTTAGTGAGAGAAACAATGTTTTCAAGATTCATGTAAAGGGGGGAAGCGTTTATCTTATGAACGCCTTAAGAAGATCTTTTTTAAGTGAGGTTCCAACAGTGGCGATAAAAGAAATAAAAATTTATGAAAACAGCTCTCCTATGTTTGATGAATACATTGGTTTGAGATTAGGATTGCTGCCCTTGAGGGCAAGCGGAAAGGAATTTTCAAAGGGGGAAAAGGCGAAGCTTACTCTTGAGAAAGAAGGGCCTTGCATAGTTTATAGTAAGGACATCCTATCCTCAACCGAGGGAGTAGAGATATTAGAGAAGGAAATTCCCATAATAAAGCTTGATAAGGGACAGAAAATAAAGATGGAAATGATTGCAGAGAGGGGTTATGGAAAAGAACATGTAAAGCATCAGGCTGGCTTGTTTAGCTATAGACAGCTAAGCATGGAAGAGGTAAGTAAGGGAAAGATAAAAGAAGATATGAAATTTTCGGAGGGAGAAAACTTTTCAGACAATGAGTTTCTTGTTTGCTATGAAAACTATGGGAACATAACTGACGAGGAGTTTGTTAAGTCAGCAGTAGAGGCTCTTAAAGAAAGGGGGAGAAAGCTAGAAAAAGCTTTAAAATAGGTGTTTGGATGAAAAAAAGACCAAAAAGACTTGGGTTAAGGTTTTTGCTAGACGAGATTAGGAAAAAAGAGAAGGAAACCGGTAAAAAGTTTTGGGGGAGAGTTTGGGAAATTCTAAACAAACCAAGAAGAAGCAGAGTAAAAGTAAATATTTTCAAGATAAACAAGTTTTCAAAGAAAAATAAGGGAAAAACATTGGTTGTTCCAGGAAAGGTGCTTTCCTACGGCAGCCTCGATAACAAGGTAGACGTTGTTGCGTTTGAGTTTTCGAACAAAGCAAGAGAAGAAATAAACAGAAAAGGGGGAAGAGCAATTATGTTAAGGGAGTTTATAAAAAAGAAGACAGATGAAAAAAGCTTGTTTATTTTAACATAGGTGTTAAGATGGAAGTTGAGATGAAAGAAATTATAATAGACGGTAGAAATCTCTCTCTTGGAAGGCTTGCGAGCTTTGTTGCAAAAAAAGCCTTGAACGGTAACAGGGTTGTTGTCCTGAATGCAGAAAAAACAAGGATTTCAGGAAACCTGGGAGCAAACCTTTCAAAGTTTAAACAAAGGTCAGAGGCAAAAAGCAAGGGAAAACCAACCAAATCCCCAAAATTACCAAGAAGACCAGACATGCTTTTTAGAAGGGTTGTCAGGGGAATGTTACCATGGAAAAAAGCCAAGGGGAGAGAGGCATTTAGAAGGGTAAGTGCGTTTGTTGGTATGCCAGAAGAATTTAAAAACAAGAAATTGTTTGAGGTCTCAGGTGACCTTGTTCTCAAAACTGAGAAAAGCATAAGCTTGGAGAAAATAAGTCAGGCCTTAGGATATAAGTTAAGGGTAAGTGAGTAGCATGGTTAAAAAAAAGCCAAAAAGAAAGAAAATAAGGAGGGTTGTGACAAAATCAAAAAAGAAAACATCTGTTGCAAGAGTTGTCATCAGAAAGGGAAAAGGTCTTGTGAAAATAAACAGCAAAAGCTTGGATGTTGTAAAACCAGAAATAATTAAAAAAATCATTGGAACTGCCCTAGACCTAGAGCCAGAAGTTGCAAAAAAATACGATATTTTTGTAAATACAAAGGG
>JAFCFF010000020.1 GCA_017608775.1 Candidatus Iainarchaeum sp.
TCCTAAAGTAATACCAAAACTTGTAAGCTCTTTTCATTTTTTTTCTCATTTTTTCTCTCTTTCAACTTCTTACATTAAAACCAAAAACAAAATAAAGACAATCAAGCTCCACAAAAAGATTAAGCCAACCAAAAAGTTAAAAACCTGTTTTTCCGTAAATCTTTTCTTCCAAAAAAACTCTGGAAAAAGCATTGCTATATGGGTTAAGCTGTATATTTTCTTTCCGTAAGGGCTTTTTAGGGTTCCATCTTTTTGAAGGTTTCCGTAACTCCTTGCCTTAAGTCTGCTTCTTAGCTTAAGAAGAAACTCTAAAAACCAGGGAACAAAAAGAAAAGCAGCAAACAACTCTAGCTTTGAGAGTATGGCTGTCAAGCCAAAAACCACTCCCGAAAAGTATGTAAGGGAATCTCCAGGAAGAATCTTTGCTGGAAATCTATTTCTAATGTAAAACGGAATTAGAACACCAACACCAAGAAGAGCAAAGAGAAAGCCCTCAACCCTCCCAAAAACAAGGGAAACCAAGCCAAGGAAAGCAGTTATAATTATTATGGAAAAAACTTCTAAGCCGTTTATTCCAGCAAGCATGTTTGCTGCATTTGCTGTTCCTATAATTGCAAGAACAACAAATAAATAATAAAGAATCCCAAAATCAAAAGAGAAAAAAACAAAATCTATAGTTGTGTTAAAGCTTAGAGAACTTATAAAAACTATTCCTGCTATGGCAACAAGAATAAACTTGCTTTGAGGAAGGCCTATTTTATCTATCCTTTTTCCTCTCTCTATTTTTTTAACTCTTGTGTTTAGGTCATCTAAAAAGCCCACCAACATTGTTAGAAACGCAGCAAAACCAGCAATAAGGAGAAGCTTTTCATCAATTATAAAAAACTTTGAAATTCTGTTTACAATAAGAACAACAGAAATTGAAAGTAGAAGACTAGTTGCTATCGGGAAGCCATATCCTATTGTCAACAATGGTTTTTTCTTTTTCTGGGCATCTGGTATAACCAGATTTATACTTTTAAAAAAACCCATTAACTTTAGTATAAAAATATCTGACAAAAACCATGACAGAATAAACGAAAGAACAAAAAAAACAAAGAAAAACCAAGTTTCTGAAACCATTTACTTCACCCTAAATATTTTGACTCTGTTGTTTTCAAAAATCTTTTCAAAGTATTTGTTACTTTCCTCAGACTCAAACCATAGCTTTGCCAAGGTTGTTTGATTTGCGTTAAAACTCAAAATTTTGATGCGAGTTCCCACATCTTTGTAAAAAACAAGAGGAAGCTTATATACTGCAGTCCCACTTCTTACCTCTGTTTCCTTTATCTGCTTGTTGTTCCACTTATCTGTAAGTGAAGAATATTCCCCGACACTCAATATTACTCCGCCACAGTTGTAAAAAGTATTTTTTTCTCCTTTTACGTTGAAGGAGCAGTTGACAGTAAGAGGAATAAAAGAAAAATATTCCTTTGGATATTCTTTTTTGACAATTTCATGTTTTATGGAATTTGCAGCATAAAGCCTTAGAGTATCAAGCTTTCCAAAAAGATCTGAGCCAAGCAAAACATAGCTTGCGCCATATTTTTCCTTAACAAGACTGTATGACTTTTCTAAGTCCTCCCCAAGAAGGAACTTTGCGTAGTCCTGGTCTGCCTCAAACTTAGAGTTTGTGTTATCTGCTGAAACTTTCCTGTTTGTGAAGAAAGTTATCCAATGTCCCTGATCCCACCAGTTAAACAAAGCCTCGTCCTCCCCTACGTTCTCCTCTATCCATGAAATTGCCTCCTTCCATTGTGACAGGGATTCCAGAGTTGGTGGGTTTTTTTCCATGTAAAGAGCTGCACACCCCACACTTGTGAAAACAACAAACATCACAACAACGGCAAACACATATTTCCAAAAAACATCCTTGAAAAAGACTTCTTTAAACCTAAAAAAGAAGTAGAGAAAAGCTATTGCCGCAAAGCCAAGGCCAAAACCATAAACATAGGTAAACTTAAGCTTTGTTAGGGCCATATACCATGCGACAACAAACACAACAACAAAAAGCAAGATAAAAACATCCTTTTTGTTAACTTCTTCGCCCAAAACAAAATGTTTTCTGTAAAAATAAAAGGTATAAACAAAAAGCAAAATTAGAGAAAGCCAGGAAAATATTGTTTGGTAGTTAAACTTTCTTCCAAAGAAAGCTTTTCCTTTTTTCTCCTCTCCAACACTTAGACTTAGAACTTCGCCCCTATCAGGAATTTTTGTTTCTTTTTTTCCGGAAATCTCCTCAACATAGTTTTGGGCTAACCTTACTGGCTCCTTGAAAATCTCTGTTTTTAGGCCTGTAAACGCAATAACCGAGAAAACAACCATTGCTATAACTCCAATCATCAAAAACCCCTTTGCAATATTTAGTTTATTTTTAAACGTAAGATAGAGAGTATAAAGAAAAAGAGCTCCTGCAGTTAAGGCAAAAAGGAAAAGCAGGATCAAAATAAAGTTTCCCGGGATTTTTAGGTTGAAAAAAAGCTTAAGTCCAACAATTCCCACAAACACAACGCTTGCAAGAACCAGATACAGAGATAGATTTTTCTCTACCCTGTTTTTCAAGCTCAGAATAACAAGAAAAATAAACCCACCTAAAATAAAGGGTAAAACCGTCATGTCTATAAAATAAAAAAGCTTCCAGGTCCATGCCATTACCCCAAAGCTTACGCCGGCAAGGATTGCGTTTACCCATTCTCTTCTTTCCATCCTTCCTTTTTCTGTCAGGCCCTTGATGCTTAGCGCTAAAAAGAGAAGACCAAGAGCATACCACAGAAAGCCAAGCGAGTCCTCCTCAAAGAAACCACCCATTGTTCTGTAGGCATAGGCAGGGGATGCCGCAAGCAGAAAGGAAACTATAAAGGCGCTTTCCTTGTTTACAAGAGTTCTTACAAGAAAATACATAACAAGAATTACCAAGCTACCAAACAAAGCCGGAGCAATTTTCATCACTAAGAGCATTTTTTCTGGAGAATAGGCAGAGAAAAAAAACATAAGTTTAAACATCAGGGCTCCTATAAACCAAAAGACATAGGAGGGCCCGGCCTGAGGAAAAGGAGTTCCTCCCTGTGCATAAAAGGCCAGGGGATCGTTATCTGGGAGCCAGCCATCCTCCATTATATAGGAGATCAATCTTCCATGCCAATAGCTGTCAAAACCAAAAACAGTTTCATACTTGAAGTTGTGTGCTCTTATTCCAAAGGCAAAAACAAGAACCAAAAATATGAGAAGTATTTCAAAATATTTTATAGAGAACTTTCCAAGCCTTAGCTCTTGGTTTAAAAACATTGTAAGAAAGGATAAACAAAAACATTTAAAACTCGATTTTAGGTAAAGTGCTAGCAACACAGGCAAGCTCCCTCCGAGGAGAGCGCCTTACCTGCGAGACAGGCTTAACTTCTGGGTTCGGAATGAGTCCAGGTGTTTCCCTGTCTCTATGGTCGCTAGCAAAGAAAAAAAGTCAGAAAAACTTTTTAAATCTTAAACTTGTTTGATGATTATTTCAGGATTTTTTTGAACATGTCCCTTACTTTGTTTAATCCCCTAGATAGTTTTTTTTCATCCTTTGCTCCTGCAGCAATTAGCTTTCCGTTTTTAAAAACAAGAAATGTCAGGTCTGGGTCGTTTAATCTTAGGATTGCCCCAGGAAACTGTTCAGGCTCGTACTCAATGTTTTTTAACTTTGTTGCAACCTCAAACAAATCCAAGTTTCTGTTTAGGCTTGCAGTGGCAACTAGGTTCACAACCTCGTAATCCAACTTTCTCTTAATCTTAAATTTTGGCTGAACATCAGCTATCTGTCTCATGGCCTTTCTTAGAGCTATCTCAACAGCTTTTGTGTTTTTTGCACCAGCACATATCACTTTTCCGTTTTTGAAAAGCAGCAAAGAAACCTTTGGTTCCTTTAGCTTCATAATTGCCCCAGGAAACTGTTCAGGCTCGTACTCAACGTTTTGCAGGGAAACAGCAAGGTTGTAAAGATCAAGAGTTTGTCCCAGACTAGCGGAAGCAACAACATTTTCTATGTTGTATTTTAACTTTGCTGTCAAGATTTCACCTTTTTAAAGAAAATTTAGGTGTAAAGCTTTTTAAACAAACCTCTTAACAAGTTTGAAAAACACCCCAAATCAAAAAACAAATAAAAAAAGAAAAAACTATGCTCTTGTTCTTGTTAGGACAATTATCAGGGAAACAAACCCAACAACAACCCAAACAAGAATTCCAAAGTTAAGGCTTGCCCCTATTATCTGGGAAACCCCGTAAAACATCCCGACAACAGTGTTTAGGAATGGAGTTTGAATCATGTATTTAATAACTTCTTGAAGTCCAACTTCCTTCCCAATAGTCATGGCTGCTGTGTTTATAAAAAACGAAGACATCACCAAAAAAATTCCAGCAAATAAATGATTTTTGTTTCCGCTGAATATCCAGACCATAAAATAAATAATACCAACAATAAGACCAATCTCAATAATTAGGGAGAGTATTGCCAGGGAAAAAATCCCGCCAATTCCCCCAAAAACAATTATTGGTAAAAGAAAAAATATTATTGCTGTCTCAACAAAATCTTGGTCTCTCATATTAGAAAAGGGAAAAGAAGATTTATAAATTTAACTTCTTAACTATTCCTCGTTAAACAACTTCTTTTTGTTTGTGTTTGTTTTTTATTGTGCTTTTTTCTATATTTTTCTGAGTTTCATCCTCTCCCTAAAATTTCATTTTTCTAATATATTTAAATTGTTTTTCTTGGAGGTTTTTTTATTGTTTGTGTTTTTAAAGTTGTGCTTGGGTGATTAGATGGCAGGAAAAAAAGCAAGGGGAAAAAAAGCAAAAACAAGGCATTTGCTTAGAAGAAGGAGAAGAGCAACAGTTAGGGATTTCCTGAAGAGCTTTTCAGCCGGGGAAAGAGTTGTTCTAAACCCCCAGCCCTCGGTGCCAAAGGGGATGCCTTTTAGAAGGTTTTTTGGAAAGATAGGCGAGGTTGTTGGAAAGAGGGGAAAAGCATATGAGGTAAAGCTTATGGACGGAAAAAAGGAAAAACGACAACTGGTTCTTCCTGTGCATCTAAAAAAATTAAAAACAGAAAAGAGATAGTGGGTGAAAAAATGTTGGGAAAAGAGACCCTAAAAAAGGAAAAAATAAGCGTTGTTGACATGAAGGCAATATTGTCAAAAAGAAAAAAAGAGTCAGAGCTAAACGTAGATCAGGAGGAAGCCCTAAAATACGTGAAAAAATTTTCACTTTTAACACCAAAAAACAAAAAAGAGCTTTTAAAGGAGTTAAAATCTTTAGGGTTTTCAGATGCTTTTATTTACCAAATACTTGATACTGTTCCAAAAAAGTTGGAAGATTTGGTTGCTTTGATTCCAAAGAAAGAGAAATATGAGGAAGAGAAGCTAAAAAAGACAGTTGACTTAGTGAACAAACATGCTGGATAAGTTTTTTTATAAAAAAGAAAAAATATATGAAAAAAAGATTTTGGAAAAAAGAGTGATGGATTTATGGCAGAGGAATACGCTGTTGTGCTTGATTATATGCCAGAAGGCAAGATTTCCAGCCGTAAGTCCGACTTTTTCTTGGAAAAAAAGCCGTTAGCCCAGGTTTTAGGAGTTGATTTTTTTACCTTGTTGGAGGTTGTTCCAAAGGAAAAAATAGAAAGAGGAGAGACTGTTTATATAGGAAAGGGCATAAGAGATAAAATCTCACAGATAAAAAGAAGGGTTTTGTTGAGGGATTTGACAAATATAGCAAGGGAGGATCTTGAAAAACATCTTTTTTCCCTTGTTGAGAAAAAGCAAGAAGATTTTATTAACTTTTTCAACAACTCTGGTCCACTAAGCATAAAGATGCATTGTCTTGAACTTCTTCCCAACATAGGAAAGACAAAGGTTGAGCAGATTATAAAAGAGAGAAACAGAGAAAAATTCAGGAATTTCAGGGACATAGATGAAAGGACAGATATCGACTCAAGGAAGCTGGTCATAAAAAGAATCCTACAGGAGCTTTCCGGAGATGAGAGATATTATGTTTTCACAAAAAAGCCTTTTTTAGAGGAAAAAAGACCTAAGGGATTTAGGCCAAGAAGGTTTTTCAAAAAGTTTTCAAGATAATCAAGATAACCTCAAAATGCCTATAAAAAACTATAAGCTAAAATCAAAGTTATGAAATTTCCTCCAAAAATATTTTCTCCCCATAGATTCCTGGGTTTTTGATTGTTAGGTCCTTGACAATCCCTAGCTTTTCCCTGTTGTTTGAGTAGAGCCTCATTATCGTATCTCCCTTTTTCACTCTTGCGTTTCCTATAAAGCTTAGGGCAATGCCTGCTCCCTTGTCTTCTGGGCTTCCTAGCTGTCTTGCAAGATAGATAAGTCTTTTTATCCCAAAGTTGTTTATAAATCCGTCCTTTCTTGCCTTTAGCTCGTAGGTAAACCTACCTAGTTTTATCTTATTGCTTTTATCTAGTTTTTTTCCCTGTGCCTTTATTATCTCTTTCATTTTTTCTAGGGCCTTGCCGTTTTCAAGGGTTTTTTTTGCTATTCTGTATCCCTCTCCCTTTTTGATTTTCTTGGTCATCTCTAGGAGTTTTCCTGCCAGAATACATGCCTTTTTTGCCATGTTGTTGAATATCTTTCCTTCCAGAACTTCCAGAACTTCCTTGGCCTCTAGACCAGCCCCAAAAAACCTGCTTGTTGGCTTGCTTCCGTCTGTTAGGATAGCCCTAACCTCTATCCCAAGCTCTTTACCAACCTTGACAAATCTCTCAGCAAGCCTTTTTCCGTCGTTTTTTGTCTTAACCTTAACCTCGTTTCCAATCGGTATATCTATAACAACTTTTTTACTTCCCACACTTGCTTTTTTTGCCAGGACACTTGCTACTATCTGACCAAACGGGTCAATCCCAAGTGGTCTTTCAACCTTTATTATAATGTCATCCACAGGAGCCAGCTCTAGGGCGCCTCCCCAGGTTATTACCCCGTTGGTTTTTCTGATAACTTTTTTTATTTTTTCAAAACTTAGGTTGACATTTGCAAGAACTTCCATGGCATCTGCTGTTCCTGCGGCAGAGGTTATACTCCTTGACGATGTTTTTGGTATAAGAAAACCATTGGCAGCAACTATTGGAACAACAAGCATTGAGACCCTACCGTTGCTCCCCCCGATACTGTGTTTATCCAGGACAGGTTTTTTCCCCCTAAAGAAAATTTTTCTTCCACTTCTTATCAAGGCTTTTGTCATGGCTTTTGTTTCCTCTATGTCAAAACCGTGAATGTAAACAGAGGTCATAAAAGAGGAAAGCTCCCCCTCGCTTATTCTGTTTTCTTTTATATCTTTAACAATATCAAAAATTTGTTTCTCGCTTAGACTCTTTCCATCCATTTTTTCTTTTATGTGTTGGATGCTTCCAGGAATTCTTTCCAGAGAAACCTTTATTTTTTCCCTTTTCTTTATTCCTAGTTTTCTCGCGGTGTCAATATACAACCCAATTTCTCCCCCCCTCACAAAGGTTTTGGTCTCGTCAACAATGGCGACTAGGCCCAGGCCGTTTCTTGGGCTTCTGACCCTTACCCTGTCCAGGGCATTTAGGCCAAGCCTTCTCATATCTTTTTTATTCATCAGGACAATAAACTTTCCTGCGTCGATGTCAACAACCCTTGTCCTAAACTCATAGATATACTCCCCTTTCTTTTTTCTGTGTTTTTTCTCTTTCATTTTCCCACCTAAAACCTAATCTTTAACGCATATGTAAGCATTATGAAAACAACCAACAAAAAAATAACCACCTCTAACATATTGTTTCTCCAAAATTCCCCCCACACTTGTTTTATTTTCTCTCTTTTTATTGTGATCACCTATTTTTTAATCACCTGTTTTTAATATTTCTTTTTCATTTTTTTCACAAAATCCAATGGCCTTAAAACGCCATACTCCGAAATAACACCAGATATTAAATTTGAGGGAGTTTTATCAAAAGCAGGGTTGACTATCTTGAGGTTTTTTGCCCTAAAGCCCCAAACCTCCCTTGGGCTGCGTTTTTCAATTTCCACTTCTTTTCCGCTCAGGCCCTCAAAGTCAAACTTATGGCTTCCTGTTAGTATATAATAGCCAACACCAAATTTTTTTGCAAGCAGGGAAAGATTGTAGGTTCCTATTTTGTTTATTCCCTCTCCCCTTGTTGTTATCGCGTCCACACCAGTTATAAATAGATCTGCTTTTTTCATAAACAGCCAGGAGGCGGAGTCAACAAAGTGCCAAACCATTATCCCCCTAATCCCTGACAAAGCCCTCACAGTTCTTCTTCCTTGGTAGAGTGGCCTTGCCTCAGGAACAAAAACCTCCTTTATCCTTGCCTTGTTTTTTATAATTGCGTTTTCAACAGTGTTTGAATGACAGTGGGTAAATATCGAGTATTTCTTTTTTCCTCTCAAAACCTTTCCAAAGTTTTTTGCAATCTTTTCCATAATTTTCTTTTCTTCTTTCCTTATTTTTGCAGCCCTTAACAAAGCTTTTCTCTTTAGTTTTTCAAGGCTTTTCTCCTTTCTTGAAAGTGTTTTAAGGTAATTTAAGAAGTAAAAAGCATGATATCTCATATCCGGCTCTGTTTCTCTCTGTTTTGTTAAAAAAAGTAAGTTTTCCTCAACAAACCTGTAAAGCCCCTGCTTTTTCCCCCTATATTTTTTAACAGAGATTTCAAAACCATTTATCAAGGCGTTTGTTATTCTAGATGCTCCCTGAATTTTTACATCCCTTATTTTTTTTCCGATATTCCTTATCTCTGCCAAAACCATAATGAAAACAAATACAAAGTCTTATTTATTACTAACTTTTGGCTTTTAGTCTTTAATTTCTACTTCTGCAATTGCTTGGCATTGGTTGGTTGGGTTTAACGGAACGCACTCAACGGTTATCTCGGTTCCTTTCCTTGGGCTTTCACCATCTGACTGAACTGTTGATGGGAAGTATTGACAGGTTATTTGTTCATAGTCCTTACATTCCTTACATATGCAACTGCATACTTGTCCGTCGCCCATAAGTTTTCCAGGCACTGTACAAAGCTTAGCAGCTTCGCTAGGGGATTTGTCTAGGTTTATACCAAACCATTCATTTCTTACCCAGCCGTTATAAGGGTCCAATATATTTGCACAGCTTTCTGCTGGTGCACATCTTGGGACTAAAGGAGTAATCGTTTCTGTAGGGCATTTGGGAGCTAAATACCATCCGTAGTACTGGCTCCGGCTTTTACACCAGATACAAGTTACTTCTCCTCTTAGGTTTTTACCCAAATTTCTTAA
>JAFCFF010000021.1 GCA_017608775.1 Candidatus Iainarchaeum sp.
GCAAAGGAAATAGAGGGGAAGTAGTCTAGGTTTTTGGTGAGAGGATGAGGTGTTTTTTTTGTAATCGTGAAATAAAAAAAGCCACTGGAAAGATGTTTGTAACAAGGACAGGCCAAGTTTTGTATTTTTGCTCATCAAAATGTGAAAAAAACGCCCTTAAGCTGAGAAGAAATCCAAAAAAAGTAAGATGGGTTGTAAAAAAGAAAAAACAATAGTTTTATTTTTTAATGTTTTTTAATTATTTTCGTTTTAACTTTTCTTAGTTTGGTGTTGAAAATGATTAGGAAGCCAATTGTAACAGTTTTGGGACATGTGGACCATGGAAAAACAAGCTTGCTTGACAAGATAAGAGGTAGCACTCTAGCAAAAAAAGAGGCAGGCGGCATAACACAGCATATAGGAGCTACTGAAGTTCCATTGTCGGTTATTGAAAAAATTTCTGGGGATCTCCTGAAAAAATATAGATTTAAGCTAAAAATCCCTGGGCTTTTTTTCATAGATACGCCTGGACACGAGGCGTTTACAAACCTAAGAAAAAGAGGTGGAAGTATAAGCGACATAGCAATTCTTGTTGTCGATGTTATGCAGGGCTGTCAAAATCAAACCTATGAGGCTCTTGATATCTTGAGGCATTACAGGGTTCCGTTTATAGTTGCATTGAACAAGGTTGACATGATTTATGGCTGGAGAAAGGAGAAAGAAATAGTTAGCATAACAGAAAGCCTGAAAAAACAAGACAAAACAGTTTTGGAGGAGCTGGACAAAAAACTGTATTCGGTTGTTGGGCAGCTTCATGAAAGAGGCCTTCAGTCGGAAATGTTTGACAGGGTTGAGGATTTCACAAAAACAATAGTCATAGTCCCTGTTAGCGCAATATCCGGCGAAGGGCTACCAGAAATTCTTTGTTTTCTTGCTGGCCTTAGCCAGAAATATCTTGAGAAAAGACTTGAGATTCATCCAGAAGAAAAAGCTAGGGGGGTTGTGTTGGAAACAAAGGAAGAAAAAGGACTGGGAAAAACTATAGATGTTATTCTTTATGATGGGGTTGTGAGGCTTGGCGACGAATTTGGGGTTGTAAGTTCCAAAGGTATAGAAAAAAGAAAAGTAAAGGCCTTGCTACAGCCAAGAGCTCTGGAAGAAATCAGAGAGGCAAAAAGTAAGTTTGAGAGAAAAGATGTTGTTTATGCTGCCGCTGGTGTAAAAATTTTGGCAAGTGACTTGGAAAACGTTCTTGCAGGCTCTCCTTTTCTTGTTTTTGAAAATGAGGAGGAACTTCTAGGTCTGAAAAAAGAGATAGAGGGTATTGAGTTTGAGAGTGTGGGAGAGGGAGTTGTTGTTAGGGCAGACAGCTTAGGAAGTTTGGAGGCCCTTGTTGGCTTGCTAAAGGAGAAGGGAATAAAGATAAAAAAAGCAAAAATTGGAAGCCCAACAAAAAAAGATTTTTCAGAAGCACTTGCAATAGGGAAGAAAAATATAGAGTTGGGGGTTGTAATCGCCTTTAATGTTTCTGTTCCAGAGGAGCTTTTGGAAGAGTTTGGTAAGGATGTTGGGGTTATAGAAAGCAAAGTTATTTATAAAATAATGGAAGATTACAAGGAATGGGTTGAAAAAATAAAAAAAGAAGAAAGAGAGAGTATTTTTAAAAAAATAGCATATCCAGTAAAAATAAGGGTTTTGCCTGGCTGTGTTTTTAGAAAAAGTAAGCCCGCGATTTTTGGGGTTAAGGTTTTGGAGGGAAGCTTGAGAAAGGGAGTCTTTTTGATAAAAGAAGACGGAAGTAAGATAGGAAAAATAAGGGAAATACAGGAAAAGGGAAAGAGCCTGGAAAAGGCAAACAAGGGAGAGGAAATAGCAATAAGCGTTGAGGGAGCGATTTTTGAAAAAGATTTTAAAGAAGATGACTTGCTATATAGTTATATTTCAAGGGAAGATTATAGGTTGCTTAGAGAAAGCAACTTACTTAACATAGAGGAAAAAGAACTTCTTGATGAAATCTTTGAGATTGTGAGGAGGGCTTGATATGAAAATAACTTTGAACATTTCCGGAAAGCCAAAGTCTTATAAGCTTGAGAGTGAAAAAGTTGTTTTTAGGGGCAAGAAAATCGGAAATATTGTTGATTTGGGAGAAATAAAAACAGAATTCGCTGGAATAAAGGGAGAGATAAGAGGAGGGACAGATAGAGATGGCTTTCCAATGGTGCCCTACCTAACAAGCATTGCAAGAAAAAAGTTGTTTTTAGATAGGGGCCCTGGATTTAGGCCAAAGAAAAAAGGAGATAGAAGGAGAAAAACCATAAGAGGCAACACAATAGGAGAAGATATAGTGCAACTAAATATTAAGGTTTTAGAGGGAGGGGGAAAACTAGAAAGTATCTTAAGTAAAAAAGAGGGAAAGGAAGGAGAAGTAAAGAAGGAAAAGGCAGAACAAAAACCAGGAGAAAAAAATAAAGAAAGGAAGGAAAAAGCCAAGCCTGGCGAGAAAAAATAGCTTGTTTTTATGGAAAATAAATTTTTGCAGCCTGAGTTAAACATTGGAATGATAGGCCATGTTGATCATGGAAAAACAAGCCTAACAAAAGCCCTGACAGGAAAATGGACGGATACTCACTCAGAAGAACTTAAAAGAGGAATAAGTATAAGAATTGGTTACGCAAACTTTCTAATAAGAAAATGTGAGAAGTGCAAGGGTTTTGAGGCATACACAACAAAGGAATTTTGTGAGAGGTGTGGAGAAAAAACAACTCCGTTAAGAAAAATATCTATAGTTGATGCTCCAGGACACGAAACCCTGATTACAACAATGCTTTCTGGTGCAGCGCTGATGCATGGAGTTATTCTTGTGGTTGCCGCTAATGAAAAAATACCCCAGCAAAGAACAATAGAGCATCTTCTTGCGGTAAAGGCTTCTGGAATCAAAAACATTGTTGTGGCCCTAAACAAGGTTGATCTTGTTGACAGAGAAGAACTTGATAAAAGATTTAAAGAGCTTAAGAAGTTTTTAGGGGAATATGATATAGATGCCAAAATAATTCCCACCTCCGCCCATTTCTCGCTTAATATTGATGCTTTGTTGGAGGCCATAGAAAAAAACATTCCAACGCCGAGGTTTGATCTGAACAAGAAGTTTAAGATGTACATAGCCAGAAGCTTCGATATAAACAGGGTTGGACAAGACATAAAAAACCTAAAGGGAGGAGTTATAGGCGGAGGAATTGTACAGGGAAAGCTAAGATTAGGAGAAGAGATAGAAATTTCTCCAGGATATGAGGGAAAAAAAGTTGTGACAAAGGCCGTAAGCTTAAACAGTGATGGAGACAAGTTAGAGGAGGCAAGGCCTGGTGGGTTGGTTGCCATAGGAACTCTGATGGATATGAGCATGACAAAAAATGATGGGATGAGAGGGAATGTTGCGGGGAGTTTGGGTAGCTTGCCAGAGCCAGCAAAGAAGATAAATGCTGAAATAAGGGCTTTTAAGAGGGCTGTTGAAAAGCTTGAGGAAGTTAAAAAAGGAGATATCTTAACAATCAACATAGGAACTGCAACAACCATAGGAAAAGTAAAAAACATGGAAAAAAACATTGGAGAGATAGAGTTAAGTTTGCCTGTTGTTGCCGAGAGAAACGATAAAATAGCAATTCTAAAAAGAGGAAAGCAGGGTTGGAGATTGGTTGCATATGGAAAAATCGTCTGAAAGGACAGATAAAATAAAAAAGACCAGAGGAGTTGTTATAGACACAAACTTGTTTTTATATATGGTAGAACACAGGGTTGACGTGATTGAGGAAGCAAAAACCTTTGGAAATGTTTTTACGATAGAAGCTGTGTTGAAGGAGTTGGAGAAGATCAGCAAAAAAGGGAAGGGAAGATGGAAGAAAAACGCAAAAATAGCGTTGAGGATAATAAAAAAAAGGAGAATAAAGCTATTGCATAATAGCTCATTAGAAAAAAAACTCTCTGTGGATAAAAAGCTTTTAAAGCTTGTAGATAAAGGATTTATTATAGCAACAAACGACAGAAAACTTATTAAAAACATTAAAGAAAAGTTAGGAAGGGTTCTAAGGGTTAGACAAAGAAAGAAAATTGATGTGTTTTGAGGTGGTTTGGTGTTTTGGAAACAAAGGATTGTTGATGTTATAGGGATCGCCCCCAAAGAGTTTGAAAAAAATATAAAAAGCATGGTCCTAAACAGACTAAGGGAAACCTATGAGGGAAGCTTTGACGAAGATATAGGAATTGTGCTTGTTGTTAACAACGTAAAAATAAAAAGCGAGGGGAAGATAGTACCAGGAGAGGGAAATGTATACTATGAGGTAGAGTTTGACGCCTATAGCCTAAAGCCAGAGCTAAATGAAGTCCTCTACGGAGAAATAAACGATGCTGTCGAGTTTGGCGCCTTTATAAAAATAGGTAGTTTGGAGGGGTTGATTCATATATCTCAGCTTATGGAAGATTTTGTAACTTACGACCCAACAAACAAGTCGTTCAGGGGTAAGGAAAGCCATAAAGTTATTACTGTTGGAAACATAGTTAAGGCAAGAATAATAAGCCTGAGCCTTAGAGAAAGCATAGAAAAATCAAAAATTGGTCTAACATTGAGACAGCCTGGCTTGGGAAAGATAATTGCCTTCAAAAAAAAGTAGTTGGTAGAAATGGTTAGGTTAAAGGCATGCAAGAGCTGTGGGGCAATAGTTGAAAAGGGAAAAATCTGTCCAAAATGTGGAAATAAGGGGCTAACCACTTTTTGGCAGGGGAAGATCTATGTTTTAAAGCCGGAAAGCTCAGAGATAGCAAGGAAGAAAAAAATAGAAAAGCCAGGAAAATACGCCCTAAGACTGAGTGTTTAGCCTTGGTGTTTAATTTTTAGTGTGATTTCATGAACCTGGAAATTTTAGAGGCGAGAGAAAACCCGTTGCTTGACAGGGAGGAAATCATTGCTGTGATAAAGGGAGTAAAAACAACCCCAAGCAGAAATGAAATTATAGAAAAAATTGCTGCTCTAAAGATGAGTAAAAAAGAGGATGTTGCGCTAAATAAGATTGAGCATGTTTTTGGAAGCGATGTTGTTAGGGTTTTTATAAATATTTATAAAACAAAAAAAGGAAAAAAACTTGAAAGAGGGGAAAGAGTTTTTTTCAGGACGGGTGAAAAAACCAAGAAAGAAAAAAAAGAGAAGAAAGGAGAAAAAGAAGCCCCAAAACAAAAGGAAGAGGAGCCAAAGAAAGAAGAAACTAAGAAAAGTTAGGTGATAGAATGCCGAAAAAAAGAAAGGCAAGAGAAAAGAAGGGAAAGAGAATCAGAAAAAAAAGCCCAAAATCCAAAAAATCTAAGCACTATGTCCTTGAGGGCGGAGGGATAATTAAGAAGGGAAAGGAATGCCCAAAATGTGGTTCAGGTGTGTTTTTAGCAGAGCACAGGAACAGACTAACCTGTGGAAAATGTGGCTATTCTGAAATTAAACTTAAAAAAGAAAATGTGGAAAAATGAAAATATACACAAAATCCGGAGATAGGGGAAAGACAAATCTTTTTGACGGTGAGAGAATTGGAAAAGATAACCCAAGAATAAAGGCATACTGTAGCTTGGACGAACTAACTAGTTTTTTGGGGCTTGTTAGATCTTTTTCGAAAAGTAAAACAATAAAAAAAATTATAGAAAAACTTCAGGAGGACTTGTTTTTTGTTGGCTGGGACCTAGCAACCAAAAAGGAAAAGTTTAGGAAAAAAATAAAAAAAATAGGAGAGAGAGAAATAAAATTTCTTGAGGCAAACATAGATAAAATAGCTAGAAGAGTTCAGGTCGGAAAGTATTTTGTTTTTCCGGGGGGTAGCAAAGAAGCCGCATTTCTACATGTTGCAAGAACAGTGTGTAGGAGAGCAGAGATCTCTGTTGTTGAGTTGTCAAAAAAAGAAAAAATCAATAAAAACATTATAGTATATCTTAACAGGCTGGCAGACCTTCTTTTTATTATGGCCTTACTAGCAAACAAGGAAAGTAGGGTCAAGGAAAGGGAATGGAAGGTAAAATAGGGCGGTTTTATGCCTTTTATCGATTTACTTGTTCTTGACGCTGTTGTTTTAGGAATTGTTTTTATTGGATTGGCATTATTTGGAATAAGGTTTAAAGATCTCGGCTTTAGGCTTTCACTCAAGGAGTTTGGCTTAGGAATTTGGCTTTTTATCAAGTTGGTTGTTATAAGTGTTGTTTTGGGGGCTATTCTTTTTTTCTTTGGTGTAAGAGATATTGAGATTGTGAGGGAGCTGGTGATGCAACTTGCCCTTCCCTCTATAATTTACCTGTTTGTAGTTAGAACTTTTATAGAGGAGTTGTTTTTTAGGGCCTTTTTAATAACTTGGCTTGAAAGGTTTTTTGGAAGGGGAAAGAAGCTTCTTCATGCGTTTACATCTTCGCTTGTTTTTGGAATAGCTCATTTTGGTTATGGTTCAAAGGCAGAACTTGTTGGGGCTGTTGTGTTGGGTTTTATCCTTGCCCTTGAATATGTAAACGGAAAAAATGTTTTGAGAAACTATATAGGGCATTTTTTATATAATTTAGCTTTCTTTATTTCTTAGATTTAAATGGGAGAAATTGTATTAGGCATAGAGGGAACAGCACATAGCTTTGGTGTTGGGATAATAAAAGGAAAAAAAATTTTAGCAAATGAAAAAACAGTGTTTAGGGGTGTCGGGATACACCCAACAAAGGCCGCAGAGCTTCATTCCATGAAAGGCTCTAAGGTTCTTGAAAAAGCATTTGAGAAGGCCAAAGTAAAAATCAAGGACATCAACGTAATCGCCTACTCAAGAGGGCCTGGCCTGGGGCAGACACTGAAACATGCTGCTTTTTTTGCCAGTGTTTTGGGAAAAAAATATGGGGTTCCGGTTCTTGGGGTCAATCACTGCATTGCTCACATAGAGATAGGAAAGGCAACAACAAAAGTAAGGGATCCGATAACTCTTTACGTTTCAGGGGCAAACACACAAATAATTGGCTATGAAAACAGAAGATATAGGATATATGGGGAGACTCTTGACATAGGAGTTGGAAACGCGGTCGATATGCTTGGAAGAGACCTGGGTTACGAGTTCCCGGGAGGCCCAAGACTTGACAAGAATTATTTTAAGGGTAAAAAATACCTAGATCTACCTTACACGGTCAAGGGCATGGATTTTGCTTTTTCTGGTTTATACACAGCAGCAAAACAAAAGATTGGGAGAGAAAGAGATGAAGACATCGCATATTCGTTTCTACATAATTGCTTTGCAATGCTTACAGAGGCAACCGAAAGAGCTCTAGCATACACACAAAAAAAAGAGTTGTTGCTAACAGGGGGGGTTGCCGCCTCAAAAGCCCTAAGGCAGATGATGGAAAAAATGTGTAAAGAAAGAAAAGCAAAGATGTTTGTACCTGATTTTTCTCTTTGTGTTGATAACGCTGCAATGATTGCCTGGCAGGGGCTGCTGGAATGGAAAAACGGAAGAAGAGAAAAAAGGCCGGAAATAAAACCAAAAGAGAGAACAGATATGGTTGATGTCTTTTGGATTAAAAATTAGCTAAACTCTTTTTTGAAGAATTTTGGAAGTTCCTCAATTTTTTCTCTTACTTGTTCTGTTGTATCCCTAAATCTAATAGTAACTGTATCGTCCTTTAAAGTATCATAGTCAATAGTTATACAGAAAGGGGTTCCTACCTCGTCCTCCTTTGCATATCTTTTTCCTATGCTTGCCTTCTCAGAATAGTAGATATAAACTCCAGAAAGCGCTTTCTTTAGTTTTAGAAACACCTCATATGCTTTTTTATCTAAGTTGTCTTTTTTAACCAAGGGAAAAACACAAATTCTTGGCATTAGTTTTTTATCAAGAGAGAGAAAAACCCTCTCTTCCCTTACTTTTTTTCCATTCCTGTCAACAATCTTTTCTTCTTTTCTGTAGGAATCATACAACAAGGCAAGGATTATCCTTTCCAAACCAAAGGAGGGCTCTATTATGTGTGGTAAAATGTTTTTGTTGGTTTTCTCATCAAGTAATGAAAAGGACTTCTTGGATTCTTTTTGATGTTGCCTTAGGTCATAGTCCGACCTGTTTGATATCCCAACAATTTCCTTCCAGCCCAAATCAGAAAAATTATACTCTATATCATAGGTGTCAACCGCATAGTGGGCTCTCTCATCATCTAAGTGTTGTCTTATTCTTAGCTTATCCGGATTTAAACCCAGCTCCAAAAGCCAGGAAACTGTTTTCTCTATCCAAAAAAGATGCCAGTCTAGGATTTTTCCCTCAAGCTCCTTAAATGTTGTTATTTTTGCTGGCTCTTTCTTTTTTTGGTCTTCCTTTAAAAGAATCCTAAGCCCCAAATCCGGATTTTCCAGCTTATAACAACATTTTTCCCTGGGGTTGAAAAAATACTCTAGCTCAAGCAGCTCAAATTCCCTCATCCTGAAAAGAAAGTTCCTTGGAGATATTTCGTTTCTATAAACTTTTCCCTGTTGGGCAATTCCAAAAGGTAATTTTGGGGAAAAGGAGGAGAGAATATTAAGATAGGAAAGAAAGATGTTTTGGGCTGTTTCAGGCCTTAAAAAAGCCTTGGTCTTATTTTCGCCTATTTTAACATCAAACATTAGTTTTATTTTTTTTGTTTTTTCAGGGTTGAACTGGCCTCCACAAGATGGACAGATTGCTTTTGGGTTGTGTTTAAGTTGTTTAAGAATTTCAGTAAGACTAGCCCCCTCATAGTCAGGCAACACCTCATCTATCTTAAATTTTTGCA
>JAFCFF010000022.1 GCA_017608775.1 Candidatus Iainarchaeum sp.
AGGGGTTTGAGGAGCCATTTATCAAGGAACTAACCAAAAAAAGAGACAATATTTCATTTATTCCTATGTCTGCCAAGCAGTCTATGCTTCTTTACAGGCTAGGAGTAAACCATTACTCCCTAAATGACAGGATGCCAGACATATCACTCTTTTTTACTAATTTGGTTTCAAAACATGGCGATTTCTCAAGGCTTGATTCCCACTCTCTTATAAGGGAAAAACTTGCCTCAACGCTGTCGGAAAGGGTTTTTGTGATTCTAGGGAAAGAACCAAAAAAAATAGAGGAAATGCTTTTGGAAATATCAAAGTTTGGCTGGAAGAGAACCGTTCTGCAGCTCTCAAGCTATGGCTTTGTTGAGGTGTTAAGAAAAGATAACGGAAGACAGCTTTTGACTGACACAAATCACTTTCTTGTCAAGCTTAACTTTGAGGCAGACTATGAGGATCTGGCAATGCATATAAATGCCCTGCCTGGTGTTCTGGAAAACAGTATTTTTCTCGATATGGCAACCGACTTCTTTCTTTTTGATAAAAACAGGGTAAACTATCTTTCACTTGATTCCTTTGTAAAGAGGTTTTCAAAAGCTTAGAAAGTAATATTATTTTTTCTCTTCTAATTTTTGATAGGTTGAGTTTTTGATAGATCGGGCAGGCCGAGATAGCTCAGCGGTAGAGCACTGCTCTCATAAGGCAGGAGTCGCGGGTTCAAATCCCGCTCTCGGCATTCACACTGCGCAATGAGTATTGAGGTCTATGGAGGAAGATGCGGGTTTTATAGGCAAAAGGAGGAGAAATTATGCCCCCGGCGGTTGTAAAAACAATTAAGGATGAAATTTTCTGGCAATATGCTAAACTTATTTCTAAGTCTGCAGGATTTGGTATAAAACAAAGAGCATTTCAGATGAATCGTTTTATTGTCTTGAGAGATGGCAAGATAAAATGGTCGACTGCTATTAGAGAATGGGTTAAGGAACATGAGAAACCAAATGAGTGTATTTACTGTGGCTCAAAAAAAAATTTGACGGTTGAGCATATTTTACCAAAATCCTGTGGCGGACCAGATACCCCCAATAATGCAATAAAAGTTTGTAAGAAGTGTAATTCATCCAAGGGGGGTAAAAGGCTCTATGAATGGATTGGTCTAAAAAACAAGGATAAAGTTCCAAGAATTGCAGAAGGTAAATACCTCAAGCTTCTATATGAACTACATGACAAACAAAAGACACTTAACATTGACAAAAATGAACTATCAACTAAATTATGTCCGATGTGTAATATGAAACCTGTATGTGAAAGAGAAGGGTGCAAAGGAAAATTAACTGTTTATTGTCTTGAAGGAATTTTTCCTATTAAACAATATCATTAACTAGCGGGTTCGAATGCTGGTTCGAATATCTTATACAGCATTGTCTGTTTCCTGTCTGTTCTCCAAAAGGAGTTATCACCAAAACAAAAAATTTAAAAACAATTAAATAAGAAGTATTTTTATGAAACAACAGAACATGAATCTAAAAAAGTCAAGTAAAACTATTTTGATTGAGATTAGTTGTTGTTGCTAATTCTGAAAGTTATTGTCATAATAAAATTAAATTATTTTGGTTTTGGCTTTTGTCCAAAACCTATCAAAATTAATTGTTATGAGGTGGAAAAATGAAAAGAACAAAACAAAATAACTTGAAAAAACAAACCACAAAGGATAGATATCGGTGTCAATAGTGTTTTGGGTACCATAGGCGACACCCCACTAATACAAATAGAAAAAATACATGCAAAGTTAGAGACAAACAACCCAACTGGAAGCATAAAGGATAGAATGGCTTTGTACATGATAGAAAAAGCGGAAAAAAGAAAACAGCTAAAGCCAGGAGACAGGATAATAGAGATAACTAGTGGAAACGCAGGAATAGCTTTTGCTATGATAGCCGCTATAAAAGGCTATAAATTTACAGCAGTAATGCCGGAGTCAGTGAGTGTAGAGAAAAGAAGAATGATGAAAACCTTTGGGGCAGAGCTTGTATTAACTTCTGCTAGGAAAGACATGGCGGGAGCCGTAAAAAAATATAAAGAAATTACAAGGAAAAACACAGGTGCTTGGTTACCAAAACAATTTGAAAACCCAGATAACATAGCAGCACATAGAGAAGGAATAGCTAGGGAAATCATTGAACAAGTCAGCGATAAGATTGATGCATTTGTTGCAGGAGTTGGAACAGGCGGAACATTGTTAGGTGTTGCACAGGCATTAAAAAAGCTAAACCCAAATGTAAAAATTATTGGGGTCGAGCCAGCAGAATCCGCAGTATTGTCTGGAGGAAAACCCGGCCCACACAAGATACAGGGAATTGGTGAAGGGTTTGTTCCAAAGTTAGTAAGAGACAACATAGACTTGATTGATGAGGTTATCACCGTAAAGAGTAATGATGCCATAAACATGAGTAAAAAATTAGCAAGAAAACACGGAATTTTAGTTGGAATAAGTTCAGGAGCAAATGTTTTGATAGCAACTAAACTAAGCAAGAGATACAAAAACATAGTTACAATTTTGCCAGATCGTGGGGAAAGATATCTATCAACATACGTAGTTTAAGGGAGTTGACCTTAGCTGGTTTGGATGGTAAGGCCTAATCAAACACAATACGTAAATCTCTGTTAGCTTCCATGAATATTAGTGGAATTTGATTTTGGTGTGGTGTTCCAAAAAACCAAGGCCGAGATTTCGGGAAATAAGGTTTTTTTGTTACTATAACTTTTCTCAATATTTGTTAACTGCGTTATTCCAGACAAAGGGAAGAAGGAATATTTAAATATCTTAAAATATAACATTCTATAAACAATATTCTTCATGTTTTTTGTGTGGTTGAGGTAGAAAAAATGAAAGTAGCTGTAACTTCAACAGGAGAAAGTTTAGAAAGCCAGATCGATATGCGCTTTGGTAGATGTGCCTTTTTTGTTATTGCTGAGATTAAAGACAAGAATATTAAAAAGATAAGAAGCATAGCAAATCCTAACGTTGATGTTGGTGGGGGAGCAGGAATTTCGGCAGCCGAAATCGTGGCAAATGAGGGGGTTGAAGCAATAATAACAGGCAATGTTGGTCCACGAGCTTTTGGTGTGTTTTCGCAGTTTGGGATAAAAGTTTATAGGGCTACTGGGGCTGTAAAAGACGCATTAAATAAGTTAGCCGCAGGCCAATTAGAACCGTTGAGTGCAGCCACAGGCCCAATGGGTTTCGAGAACAGAGGCTTTGGAAGGCGCAGATAATAAAGTAAATAGCCCAACATATTGTGTTGATACTTTCTTGGCTTTCTTGGTAAGACACATTGTGAAACAGTTGGGTTTAATGAAATAAGGGGAACAAAACATGAGAATAGCCATTACTGGTGGCAAAGGAGGGACAGGCAAATCAACCGTAGCAACAGCTTTGGCAATGGAGCTAGCCAAGAGAAAAAAAGTTCTACTTCTTGATCTGGATGTTGATTGTCCAGATGATAATATTATTCTTTCAATTAACACTAAAAAAGTGAAAAACGTTGAGACAATGATCCCAAAATTTGACAAGAACAAATGCATAAAATGTGGTAGATGTTCTCAAGTGTGTAGAGAGAACGCCATAGTTTGTGTGATGGGAAAACCCCCATTTCTTGTTCCCGAACAGTGTACTGGCTGTAAAGCCTGTCAAATTGCTTGTCCTGTTGGCGCAATTTCCGAAGAAAAACAAACTATAGGAAAAATTCTTTCTGGAAAAAAAGGAAACATGACTTTAGTGTCTGGGGAAATGAAGCCAGGAATAGAGGAATCTAGCTTGATTGTAAACGCTGTCAAAAAATACGTAAAAGAAAAAGAAAAACACTATGATTATATCATAATAGACACGGCAGCAGGAACACACTGTCCAGTTATTGCAGCTTTGCTTGATGTTGATTTGGGCATAGCAGTAACTGAGCCAACGCCTCTTGGTAACCACGATTTAGCTCTTATTTTAGAATTGATGAAAAAACTAAACGTAAAATCAAGAGTGCTTTTGAACAGATCAAACATTGCCACTAAAAAAGAAATAGAAAAAACGATTAGAAGGTTTAAAACAAAAATAGTTGCTGAAATTCCATATAGCAAAAAAATTCAGAAAGCGTATTCAAAAGGAATCCCAATAAAACACAAAGCCATTAAAAAAATTGCGAGGGAGTTGAAATGCAGACTATAACAATCTTATCTGGAAAGGGAGGAGTAGGAAAAAGTTCAATAGCGGCTTCTTTAGCTGTTTTATTGGCTGAAAAAAAAAGAATAGTTGCTGTTGATTGTGATGTTGATGCCCCCAACCTCTCGTTAGTTTTAGGTATTAAAAAATTTAAAAAAAAGCAAAAAATATCCACAAATTACAAAGCATTTGTGAATGAAAAAGCAAAGAGCTGTAAAAAAATCTTAGATGTGTGTACTTTTTCTGCAATTTCCTGGAACAAAAAAAAGAATTTGCCCGAAATAAACAAATTTTTGTGTGAGGGCTGTGGGGCTTGTCAACTTTTATGCCCCCAAGGAATTGAGTTAAAAAAAGTAGAAAACGCGATTATTAGTGAAGTAAAAACCAAGTATGGTTTTTCCTTGGTTTTTGGGCAATTAAAAATGGGGGAGTCTGGTAGTGGAAAAGTGGTAGATGTTGTCAAAAAGAAAGCCGAAGAAAAGAATGTGGAAATAATGGTTGTGGACTCCGCTGCAGGGATTGGTTGTCCTGTAATTGCCTCTATTCGGGGGTCTGATTTTGTTTTGGCTGTTACTGAACCAACACCATCGGCTTTAAGCGACCTAAAAAGAAGTTTGCAGGTTGTTGAACATTTTGGAATTCCATATGGTATTGTGATCAACAAATATGATTTAAACAAAAAGTTTACCAAAAAAATAGAAAAATTTGCTGAGAGAAGCAAAATTCCAATACTTGGAAAGATACCATACAGAAAAGATTTTGTTAGAGCAATAGTAAAGATGAAACCTGTTGTTGAAGTCAATCCAAGATTTAGGAAAATGTTCAAAGGGATTATAAATAAGATTGGGCACTACAAAACAGGTTGGAAATAGCATGACATTATTTTAATTTCTTTCTACCATCTTTTTTTAGAAGCCCCGTGTTGTAGCGGTCAAGCATGCAAGGCTCTGGACCTTGCGACCCCGGTTCAAATCCGGGCGGGGCTATTGCTCATCCTTAAATGTTTTTTCTCTGTCCTTGCAATATGATTTATGTTGTTGGGGACGTAATGCTTGATAAGTATACTTATGGAGGAGTACAAAGAATCTCCCCGGAAGCACCAATTCCTATCCTAAAAATAGAGAAATCAGAATATAAGCTTGGTGGAGCAGCAAACGTTGCAAACAACCTCAAGCCATTTTCAAGAGTTATGCTTCTGGGAGTTTTAGGCAAGGATGAAAACGCAAAACATGTTGAAAAACTTTTAAGAAACGCCGGGATTACTTTTTATTTTGAGAAAAACAAAAAAAAGACAACCCTAAAGGAAAGGCTTCTTTCCATGGAATACTCACAACAGCTGCTTAGACTAGACCTTGAGGATTCCTCTCCGATAAACCCAAAAACAGCAAAAAATCTGGTATCCAAAATTCCTAGGAACAGCTATGTTATTATTTCTGACTATAGAAAAGGAGTTGTCACAAAGGAACTTCTTTCATTTCTAACCTCAAAAAACTGTAAGATTTTTGTTGACGGAAAACCAGAGAATCTATCATTTTACAAAAATCTCTTTGTTCTAAAGTTCAACTACAAAGAAGCTTGTAGAGCACTAAACACAGATATCACAAACAAACTTTCCGAACTTAAAAAGCTAGCAAAAAAACTTTCTATAATCGCAAACTCAAACATTATAATAACAAGAGCCGCAGAAGGATCTTTAGGAATGTTTGGCTCTAAACTTTATGTAACAAAGCCCCAGAAAGTAGAGGTTGCTGATGTCACAGGAGCAGGAGACACCTTTATCGCATTTCTTGCTCTTTCTTTTAAAAAAGGAAAAAACATAAATAAAAGCCTTGAAATTGCAAACCTAGCAGCCTCTAAGGTTGTTTCCAAGCCAGGGACCGCTATTCTCTCAAAAAAAGAAATTAAAATTTAAAAACTATTTTTAATATTTTTGCCTGTTTTCTTCTAATTCATGAAACAAGAAGAAATATCAAGAAACATAGAAAATTCCTTTAGAGAAGCAATAGAAACAAAAAAAGAGTTTTTATCTTTATACAAAAACTTACTTATAGAGGCAATAAACAAAACCTCAGAGGCACTGAAAAAAGGAAATAAACTTCTCATATGTGGTAACGGAGGCAGCGCAGCAGATGCAACCCATTTTTCCGGAGAATTGGTTGGTAGATTTTACAGGGAAAGAAAGGCCTTACCAGCAATTTCCCTTTCCACAAACATTTCATCTTTAACGGCAATAGCAAATGACTATGGATATCAAGAGGTTTTTAGAAGACAGGTTGTGGCACATGGAAGAAAAGGAGATATTTTATATGCAATCTCCACATCTGGAAACTCCCTGAACATCATAAAAGCAGTTGAGGAGGCAAAGAAAATAGGAATGTTTACAATTGGGTTTCTTGGAAAGGACGGAGGAAAGTTGAAAAAAATGGTTGATTTAGCCTTTGTTGTTTCCTCAAACAAAACCCCAAGAATACAAGAAATCCACGAACTTCTCTATCATATAATTTGTGAGGAAGTAGAAAAACTTCTTTTTCCAGGTTAAATTTTCTTAAAAACAACAACATCCCTGGAATCCCTTACCTCATAACCAAGCCTATTCAGAAAAGACCTTATCTTATCGCTTTTCTTCCATTCCTTTCTGTTTCTGTAAAAGTTCCTTATCTTAAGAAGCTCCTTTATCCTGGATATGTTGGTTTTTTTCCTTAATGCTTTCTGAATTTCAGTGGTTTTTTCTATGTCCTTAGCCTCCTCACAAACTCTAACAAAGTCTATTTTTGGCTCTCTTTCTAATACAGAAAAAACATTGTCAGTTTTAAGTAAAATTTCCCTTGCTTTCTTATAGAAATTGGAATCTCTTATTTTTTCCCTGTTTTTCTCAACAAAAGACAAAAATTCATGTAAGATTGCCAGGGCCTCTGGCGTGTTTAAGTCATCATCCATTTTTTCCTCAAATTTCTTCAGGAATCTCTCCAATGTTTTTGTTTTTTTACTTCCCTTTTTGTAAAGCCTTTCCAAAACAAGAATATCCTCATATATGTTTTGGAGTTTTTCCCTGTTTTTTCTTGCAGCCTCAAGGCTTTTTCTTGTGAAGTTCATCAAACTCCTGTAGTGTGTTGTTATGTATAAGAATCTTAGATCCAGTGGAGAGTAGCCCCATCCCATAATTTCCCTTAACTTATAATCGTTTTTCAGGCTTTTGGACATCTTTTCTCCCTCAACCAAGAGATGTTCCATATGTATCCAGTTTTTCACAAACTGTTTGTTGGTTGCCCCCTCTGCCTGTGCAATCTCATTTTCATGATGAGGAAATATCAAGTCAACTCCTCCTGTGTGTATATCAAAACTTTTGCCTAAGTATTTCATTGACATGACAGAGCACTCTATATGCCAGCCAGGCCTTCCTTTTATCTTAATTTTTTTGTTTTTTATTCTAAATTCTGCATTCCAATATATCTCTCCATCCTCGTTTTTCCAGGCCTTCCATAACGCAAAGTCAGAGACGTCTTCCTTTCCGTATTCGTCATGGCTTATTCTTTGTAGTTTTTTACTTTTTCCAGGCTTTACTCCTGACAATTTTCCATAGTTCTTGAATTTTCTAACACTATAGTAAATAGAACCATCCTCTCCTAAGTATGCAATTCCCTTATCAAGAAGAGATTGTATAAGAGAAACCATTTCCTTGATATGCTCTGTTGCTCTTGGATACTTATATGCTTTTTCTATGTTTAGCATGTTTATTTCCCTGAAAAACTCCCTCTCATAGAACTTTGTTAGTTTTTTCATTTTTCCCAGGTCTCCGGCCGAAGCTTTTATAATCTTATCTTCAACATCTGTGATGTTTAGGACCCATTTTACATTATATCCCTTAAATTCCAGGTATCTTACAACAAGATCTGAGGAAACCATTGTTCTATAGTTTCCTATATGTGGGTATTGATAGACAGTTGGTCCGCAGGTATATATCCCAACATGTTGTTTTCTAAGAGGCCTGAAAACCTCTTTTTTCTTTGTTAGAGTGTTGTAAACTCTAAAAACCATAGAAAGAGAATATAAAACAAACTTAAAAAAAGCTTCTCCCCAGCTACTTAACGTAAATTCTTTCAGTTCTATCCGCCAACAATTCATGAGTCCTTCTGTCATATGCCTGAACATGCAAGAGATATTCTCCTCTTCTTGGAACTCTTTTAAATAGATGAAGCTCGCTCTTTATTTTCTGTCCTCCTCTAAGAGCATACTCAGACTCATAGACATTGCTTTCAAGGAAAATCCTGTGTCCTGTTTTTTCTAGCTCAACATCGATGTAAGGCTTGACTATTCTTTTGCTTCTGTTTTCAAATATAAAAACAACCTTTTCAATAAGCCCCTCGTCAGGCCCTAGAAAACGGGCTTTTACAGACAGTATATTCAAACTAAAAGGAAGTTCCTCAACTTTCTTCATCACTATTTCTTCTTCTGTTCCTTTGGAAACCTCCTCTGCGATATCTCTCTTAAGGGCTTTTTCCTCTAAACTTAAAAGCCGATTTTCCAGTTTTAACAACTTTTCGTTA
>JAFCFF010000023.1 GCA_017608775.1 Candidatus Iainarchaeum sp.
CCCAACAACTTTTCCTCTGTTTTCCTTTCACTGTCCTCAACTGAGATCATTGTCTCCGGCTTTGAGGAAGACATCTTCTCCCTAGGGTTTTTCAGGGAAGAAACTAAAGGCATGTGAAGTAATGCTGGTTTTTTCCATTTTATCTCATCTAAGTTTTCTAAGGCTAGCATATGTACCTTTCTTTGGTCAATCCCGCCAACCCCTAAACCAATTTTTAAATACTTGAAGTCAGCAACTTGCATAAGAGGATAAAAAATTTGAGAAATCCTTCCGTTTTCAATATTTCTTGCAATCTCCTGCATTGATCTTATACCTCTTTTTATTGTTATCTTGCTTGATAAAAAAAGAACATCTTGAAAATATGCCTGGCTTGTTTGGAAGCTTGAGCCTCTGATGATTTTCCCTCTAAAACCATAAGCCTTGAAAATTTTCTCCATCTTTTTACTTTCTTTTTTAATAAAGGAAAAATCTCCTTTTTGATTTAACCATGCATGGTAGTCTCCTATCAAGGCCTTACACTTTAGTCCAGCGTTTCCACAGTCTATTAGCTTCTGTAATGTTATAAGATGTCCTAAATGAAGCTTGCCGGAAGGCTCATACCCACAATATGCAACATCTCCCTTTTTTAGGCTCTCTAAGTTTATTGTCTCAACCGTGTTCTTCTTTATAAGATCAAGATTTAAGGCTTTATAAGACATTTTAAAAAATAAAGAAAGAAAAGTTAAAAACCTTTGTTAGTTTCTTACTTCTATGAACAACAACAAGATGTTTTTTGAAGTTAGTTATTCTAAGGCCTTAAAAGAATTTGGTGCCCAAAAAATCAACCAAAAAATTCTTGATAAAATATCAAAAAAAAAGAAACTGCATAGGTTTTTTGAGTCTGGGTTCTTTTTTGCTCATAGAGACTTTGACCTTCTTTTGAACGAGTATTTCAAGGGCAGGAATTTCTCTGTTGTCTCTGGAAGAGGGCCGAGCGAGAAAATCCATATAGCGCATCTAAAGCTCTTTGAGTTTGTCAAGTACCTGCAGGACGAGTTTGGTGCTTTTGTTTTCATACCTTTTTCAGATGATGAAAAGTTTTTGGATAGGAATATTAGCTTTGAGGAGGCTCTGAGGCTGGGAGAAGAAAACGCAAAATATCTTCTTGCTCTGGGTTTCAGCCCCAAAAAGACAAAAATTATGTTTGACTTTAAAAACATCAATCAGGATGTTTACAATATTTCCATAAAAGCAGCAAAAAAAACTACCGTAAGCACAATAAAGGCAAGCATGGGAAGAAGAGATGACTCAAACATAGGAAACATGTTTTATCCGGCAATGCAGGCAGCACACATTCTCTATCCTACTTTTGAGAGAGGAGAAAGAGTTTTGGTTCCGATAGGTATGGACCAGGATGTCTTTGTTAAGCTGACAAGAGATGTTGCCCCAAAAATAGGACTCAAGAAGCCAAGCACAATATTAAGCAAGTTTACTCCCTCGGTTAAGGGATATGCAAAGATGTCTGCGTCAAGTCCGGAGGATGCAATTTTCATAAGTGATTCATTGCAAGAGATAAGAAGAAAAGTAAGCAGGATGTTCAGCGGGGGGGGAGAAACTCTAGAGTTGCATAAAAAACACGGAGGTAGGCCAGAGAGAGACGTTGCCTTGACATATCTGAAATATTATTTTTTAAATAAAAAACAAGAGGAAAAAATATTTGAGGATTTCAGGAATGGACGAATCTCAAGCAAGGAAGTTAAAAACCTCTTGTTTGAGAAGATAAAAAAATTCAAGAAAAAGATTGAAAAGGCAAAGAAAAAAACAAATATTGAAAAATTCCTTCTTTAGTTTTTAAGCTTTTATTCTTTTTTACCTTCTACTTCTTTCTTTATTTCTTTTGGTAGGTTTGATCTTGTTAAAAACAAAAAAACCAGGAAAATCAAAATTATAAATCCAACTATTGGCAGCCCTGCTCCAAGAGAGAACAAGCCAGTGACTACGCCAAGGCTCTCTGTCTTTAGAATCTTTCCGTCAACCAAGACAGCGTATTTTCCGGTTTTGCTTATTGGTTTAACGCTGTAGTTTATGGTTTCGCCTGGTGCCAAGGTTGTTTCCTTAGGGCTAAAAATAAACTCTCCTTCCAGAGCCTCAAATCTTAGGCTTGCCTCTTTGTTGGTTGTGTTTGTAAAAGTCTTTGATATTGTTTTTGCTTCTGCTATTACCTCTGACTCTGGGTTTATCCTAACATCAAATCTCAGGGTTTGTAATGGAAATGTTAGAACCCTTATCTCTCCACTGAAATCATTTTCAGAGTTTATTGTAAATAAGACCTCTGTTTTCTCTCCCGGCTTTAGTGTTACTCTGTTTTTCTCAATAACAACTTTGGGACCTCTGCTTTCCAGCAAGACCTCTGTTTCCTGGTCTCCCAGGTTTTCAAGCAAAACAAAGCTAGATGTTTTTCCTGGCCTTATCTCATAAAAAGTTTTTTCTAGGCTTGCCTTAACAAATATGTTTGCCTCTACTTTCAGAGCTATGCTTCCACCATCTATTGTTCTTCCGTTTAGGCCATTCTGCAAAAACTGAATTGGAATAATATATTCGCCCAAAGAAGTGTTTTCATCAGTTACTATCTCCAACGAAAAGCTTGTTTTCTCGCCAAAAGCTAGGTTTGATGCATAGCTTAATGGAGAGTAAATCCACAAACCATTTATGTAAGGTGTTTTCAACCTATAGCTTGCTCCTGGAACAAAGTTTTCCAACTCTATCAGAACAGAGGTTCTTTCTCCTTTATTTAGGGTTATGTTTTCCTTATCGATCTCTACCATTGCGTCCCTACTTGCAAAGCTTACTGACTCCTCCTCCCCAACATCAGAGTAATAGTATGAACTCGGATAAACTCTAGAGCTGTAGCTATAGGGATAATAATAATCATAGAAATAGTCTATATAGTACGGATGATACCTAACATCCCCAACATCAACATAAACATTCTTGAAAAGTTTTATTCCATCATAGCTTAGGATAAACCTTGCTCTTTGTAGTCCCTTGGTTATTCCCTTTATCGCTATTTTTTTAACGTAGTTTCCTTGGGGAAGATACAGCTTCATGCTTGAGGGATTGACGTAAACCCCCTCTGAAACAACATTCAGGCTTGCTATTCTCGGCTTTTCACTATAGACCTCTAAGTAAACATAAGAATATGTGTTTTGGGGTACTGAAATTTTTGATGGGCTTATGTTAAAAGACAGGGCAAACGCCTTGAAGGCAAAGGCAATTAAAAAAATACCAACAACAAAAAACAGAAAAAGGCTAATCCTTCTCCTAAGGCTTGTTTTAACATTGTTTTTTCTAGAAAAGATATTTAACACTTTTTCACCATACTTAGTTACCAAACCCATAATAACCTACTCCAAGATATTATTTAAAAAACTTTCGTTTTAAATGCTCCGTTTGGGTTAAGATATCCAACAGCAGATGTTCAAAAACTTATGCCATAAGAGAAGATCCAAATCTTAAAAAGCTAAACAAGAGGGACAAAGCTGAAAAAGCCCAGATTTTCTTCCTTAAACTTATTTTCGGAAATTTTTGTGTACTTTTTCATCTGACACATAAAGCTTGGTCCTTCTGGAACAATCAAAACCCCGTTTTTCTTTAGCTGTTTTTTCAACTCTGTGACCGGCTTTTGTGCTGATGCCGTCACTATAATCCTGTCAAAAGGAGCCTTCTCAGGCAAGCCCTTGCTTCCGTCCATGCAAAAAAGCTTGATGTTTTTTATTTTTAGTTTCTTGATTCTTTGTTTTGCATATTCACAAAGCTCAGGAACAACATCTATTGTAAAAACTTTTTTTGCTAACTTTGAGAGCAGGGCAGCGTTGTAGCCAGAACCAGTTCCTATCTCTAGGACTTTGTTGTTTTTCTTAACATCAAGATATGAAAGCATAAACAAAACAGTATAGGGCTGAGATATTGTTTGTCCCTTTAGCAACGGTAAGGCAACATCAGCATAGGCAATTTTTCTGTGCTGGGGTAAGACAAACTCTTCCCTTGGAATTTCTAAAAAAGCCCTTTCCAACTCCCTTGAGATATATAGGCTTTCTTTTATGCTTTCAAGAAGTCTTTTTTTCTCCCTTAGGAATTCCTTTGCTGTCATTTTCCACTAAAAATAGTGCGAATATTATTAAAAACAATAAGAAAAAAGAAAATAGAAAAATAAAAAAGAAAGAAAGGGAAAACTATCCTTTAAGAGCTTCCTCTTTTCTTGCAACAAGTCTTCCTCCTGTTGTGAAGTATATAATAAGCAAACCAATCGCAAGAATTACCAGGGCAAGTGTGAAATCCCCTGCTCCGCCAAGTGTCAAGAGACCTGCAAGGTTAACCCCAGGAACCTTTATTCTTACTCCCTTTTCTATGCTCTGGTTGTTGTTTGTTATCTTTATCTTCATGTTATGAGTTCCTGCGGAAAGTTTCAAAGGAATGTCAACACCAGCAACGTCTCCTGCCTCAATGTTTCCCTCAACCCTAACAAGTTTTCTTTCTCCCTCAAAAATCTCTAAGGTATATGTTTGTGGGTTGCTTAGGTCTAGGTTTTCTAACGTAATACTTAGCATGCCTTCGCTTGACTCAAAGTCTATTTTCTCTGGAATGCTTAGGATTTTTATCTTGTTTGCTGCAACTCCTGCAGCGGATACAACGCTAAAGACATATTCCCTGCTTTTTCCGTCAGCCACAACACCTATCCTTGAGTTTTGAGGAGCGTTTTCAGTTATTGTTACCGGAATGCTTAGCGTTTCCTCTTCCTGTGATGCCAGTGTTACTGAATATGTTCTCTGACTTATCTCAAGCCCGGGAGAACTTGAAATTTGAATGTTGTAAGCCTTTGTTATTGGATCTTTGTTTTTTAGTTTCAGATTTAGATTAAAAACATCGCCGGCATAATATCTTGTTCTTGTGTTTAATATTGAAAAGTCAAGTGCCTCCTTTGAGAACGCTCTTAACGCAATTGTTGTTCTTTTTGTCTTTCCTGTGCTTGTTCTTCCTGTTATGACTATCAAATCCCTTTCGTTTGCTTTTGGCATAACCAGATTTGCGGTAACTATCTTTCTCTGTCCCGGATATATGTCTATATTTCTCTGATCAACACCAAACAAAGGATAGTCTGAGGACAGCTCAATGATTGTTCTTCTCTGTCCTAGGTTTCTTACAGTAAACTGGAAGAAAACACTTTCTCCCTCTTCTCCCTCAACCATAGGAGGTACGTCTATCGAGAACTCCTCCCCAGATATAAACCAAAACAAGCCTGCTCCATACTGGCCGGTATATGTTGTTCCGTAGTATGTTCTGTAGCTGTCGGAATAAGGATATGCAGGAGGGTATCCTGTTGCATAGCTGTCGTACTGTCCAGTGTATGGACTTTCATAACAATCATTAAGTCTTATTGTTATAAAACCTGTCAGCTCTCTTCCTGTGTCTGTCTCTGCAAGGATTTGTATCTCATATTCCCCAACAGGCATGCCATACAAGTTATCAAACTCAAGCTCAAACTCGTCGCCTTCCTCAATATCCTCAACATCATCCTTGTCCTCAAAATCAACATCCAGGCCAGCGTCGTCCTCTATCTCAAGATCTACCTCATCATCGCTAAAATCTCCTAGGTCGTCAAGCTCTATCTCTATAGTTTTTGTGTCGTAGCAAATATCTACAAGCTCAGGATCAAACTCAAGGATTTCTCCCTCCTCATAAACCTCTAGGTCAAAGGCAAAGTCAAGGTCTGTGTATGGTCCGTCAAACAAAATAGTGAAGTCATAATCCCCGTCCTCCTCAGGGTCAACGTTTACCTCGTATTCAATGGTTTGTCCTGGCTGAACAGTTACATCCCTTATCCAGTCAAAGTCTATCTCGTCTTCCCATTTGTCCTTGATCAGTATATCTATGCTGACTGTTTCCTCAACAGACTGGTTTGAGGTTATCGTAAACATTATGTCAAAATCCCTATCTACCTCAGCAACTAGGTCGTTATCCTCTTCTGTGGTTACTATTGCCCCAAAAACAGAAGACGCTAAGAACAAGAACATCAGTACAGCGAGAAACACAATACCAAGCTTGGCTTCCCTGAAATTTACTTTTTTTTCCATAATAAATCACCCTCCAACTCTCATTAAAAAATTACTTCTTATAAGCGTAAAGCCCAATATAAAGGCTATAAATATAAGCAGGGTATTGACCCAGAATATAGGGTTTATGTCTCCGAAGTTTGCCCCACCAAATATAATCCATCCTGTTTGCTTGTCTCTTTCAGGGAAAAACGTTTTTTGTGCATTGTAGGTATTGCACCTAAACTCAATCCCCTCTTCCTTCTTGATTTCCTCAAGGCCTGTTGAGAATGTTTTTTCCTCTCCTGGTTTTAACTTTATCTCTTGCATCGCAACATCCCTACCAAACACTCTTCTCACAAGGAAATTTACCTCCTCCATGTAGTTGTTTCTTGCCTTTATAACAATCTCCTTTGTTCCGTTTATGTCTTTTTCCTCAAAGTTTAACGATATCAGACATTCGTTGTCCTTAACATTTAGGGAAACTTCTTTTGTCTCTTTCTTTTTATCAAGACTTATAACAAGGCTTCCTGTGTATCTCCCTGGGTTTATATTTTTAACAATAATTTTGCCTTTTATTTCCTCCTGAGAAGCCAAATAAAAAACCTTTTTTTCCATCTCTATCCTTGTTTCCCCAGGAAAGTAAGGGTTTACCTCGAACTTAGCTATTTTCCCGGTGTTGTTTTTTACTATGAAGGGAATTTCTCTTATCTGGTCTTTATTCATTGTTATCTCCTCCTCAACCTGGAGCAGACCCATGGTTTTTAGGGGAAATATCAAAAAGGCAAGTAAAACCGCCAAAACCACAACCAACCCCTTTTCAAAGTCACGCATTCCAATATAAATGTTTTTAAATAAGATTTATAAAATGATTGTTTTTTTAACCTGAAAAGATTAACTATTGTCCCTTAGCTTGCTTTTAGGTTCTCAAACTCTTCCAAAAACCTGTTAAACATAGCTTGGCTTCTAAATAAAACCATGTTTTCCATGTTAAAGAAAAAAGCGTTTTTGCTTATGTTTGCTGAGCCTGTTAGTATAAAATATTTGTTGTGCTTGTTCTCTTCTCTTTCCTCTTGCCCAAGCTCAAAAAGGCAAAACTTATGGTGCATTTTCTCGTTTTTTGGGTAAACAAAGATACCGGAAAAATCACCTGGCGGAAAGAGATGAGCCATACTTTTATCCACAACCACAGAGTCTCTGTTTTTTAGTCCCGGGTCTGTTGTAAAGGCAAACATCGCACATCTTGTTTTTTCTGATTTTTCGAACATTTTTTGTAAAATCTCAAAACAGGTCTTGCTTTTTGGAAAACAAACAACGAAATTTTGAGTGAGGTAAGGCCCTCTAAAGAAACTTTCTGAGATGTTCAAAAAAACCTTTTTATAAATATGGTTAAAGTAGCTTTGATAGATTTCTGCAAGTTCCCTGTCTTTTATAAGCAGAATGTTGTTTTTCTCGTCTTTTGGCTGAAAGTTGAAAGAACCAGTTATAACCTCCAAGCTTCCATCTTTTTTCTCAAGAACACAAAACTTGTTGTGCATAAGTCCTCTTTTTTGTTTTTTTCCTTCCTGGCTTTCCTCATAGTCTTTATTTGTTAAAACCAAGGCGTTTTTATCTCTTAGTTTTGTTCTGATCTTGTCGCTTTTTATGGAGTAAACCGCACAGTTTATATCCTTACTTTCCCCTATTATTTCCAAAACCCTGTTTTCCAGGTTTTCAAAATAGACCTCTATATCTATGGCCTCCTGAAGTGAAAGAATTTTCTCCTCAAAACCTTTATTTTCCTTGATTATCGTTATGTATAATATTAATACAAGAATCAAGAAAACAACAACAAAAAACACTAGTTGTTTTGTTGGCTTTTTATAAAACACAAGAGAAACAAATTATAAAAGTTTAAAATCCCTTTTTCCTTTCTTTTTTGATGTTTGAGGTTGTTGTGATAGGTTGTGGTTTGGCAGGGCTGTCCTGCGCCTTAGAGCTATCAAAATATCTACAAAAAAGAGAATTTCTTCTTCTTGGAAAACCCGGCGATAGTTTTTTTATCGATAAAAAAATAACAGGGGTTTTTGGTTTTCCAAGAAAGGTAGATGGAAAATCAGTTCTTCTAAAAACCTTTGATCTTTTAGTTGATGAGGACAGGGTTTCGTACTCAGAGGAGTTTGTTGTTTCCATAGAAAAAAAAGAAAATCTCTTTCTTGTCAAA
>JAFCFF010000024.1 GCA_017608775.1 Candidatus Iainarchaeum sp.
TAGGAAGAAGATTTAACAAGGGTTTAGAGGTTGTTAACGACTTTGACTTCTCAAAAACAAACAAATGCCTAGACAGAAACAACAAGGTAGATCTTGTCTGTTTTGAAACTAACTTTCGGAAAAAGTTCGAGAACCTGGGGTTTATAGCAGAGGGACATATTTTTTGTGAGGTCTCTCTAAAAAATGTTTTTGTGTTTGTCTTGCGTCTTGAGCCAAGAAAGCTGTATCAGAGGCTTTTGAAAAAAGGATATTCCAAAAACAAAATAAGGGATAATCTTTTTACAGAGGCTCTTGACTACTGCTACATAAAGGCTTTGGAAAACTATGACAGGAAAAAAATCTTTCAGATAGACACAAGCAAAAAAAGTTTTAAAGATGTTATAGCATATATAGTTAAAGTTCTTAGGAGCAAGAAAATCAAGAGAGAAAACGTCAACTGGAACAACGAGGAAACAATAGGTTTTATAGAGGGAATATAGGATGAAAAATTCATGCTTTTTGTTTGTTTTGGTTTTTTTGTTTGTTATCTTTTTCTTAGGCTCTTTTGTATTTGCTGAAACGATTGAGGAAAAAAGCTTTGAGGATATTGGTGTTGGAAACCTAAGATTTGACAAAACAACATGTAAAGACTTTAACGTTTCTTTTAAGGAGCTTTACGGTGAAAAAATCTTTTCTCCTTTGATGTATCTCAACACAGACTTTAGCAAAGATAAGACAAGTGTTGTCTTGGGCATAAGGATTAACGGAACAGAGATAAAACATATAGAAAGCTTTGAGGCAGGGGAAAAAATATTTATAAGAATCCCAAAGAAAGACTGGCAAAGGGAAAACAACGTAGAAATCTGCGTGACAACACAGGAAGATGAAATAAACATTTTTGGGGATTCCAAGATAGGAGTTTACAGATCTCCAAAAATAGCAGCAAGGAAAGAAATAAGCAAAACCAAGTTGAGCATTGGCGAGGGGTTTTGGGTAAAAATCGAGGTTTGGAATTCCGGCCACGATACAGCATTTGTCAAGATCAGGGATTTTGAGGATTTTAACACCGAACTTTTTACGCTTGTTGAGGGAGAAACCTTTACAGAGAGAGAAATTGAGCCAGAGGAAAAACTGACCCTGGAATATCTTGTAAAAGCACTAAAGACAGGAACCTTTTTTCTAAAATCTCCTAACATAGTTTTTGAGAATGTTTTTGGCCTTGAGGAAAAAATAAAAACAAGGGAGTTTACCATAGAGGTGTTTCCAAGGAAGAAAAACATGGCTGCAAATATTCTTGGTAAAAAAAGAGTTTTTGTTAACCTGGAAAATGAGTTTAGAGTCTTTGTTGAAAACACAGGAACAGAAAGGGTCTTATCTGCAAAAATTGTTTTTGAGGGGGTAGAAGAAAAACTCGGAGAGTTTTCTCCGGGAGAGAAAAAAGAAGTAGTCTTCACAAAGAGGTTTAGGTCCTTAGGGGAAAAAACGCTTGACTGTAAGGTTTTTTTTGATGGTTTTTCCGTAGATTGCCAAAACAGAGAGATTGTTGTAACAACAAAGACAGACATAAAAGCAGTTGTTTTTGCTTTTGTGATTTTCGCTTTTATAATAACCTTTGTGGTTTACCTAAAGAAGTTTTACTGATTTTTGGATATAAAAAACTAAATTTGGAGTAGTTGTCTAAGTCTTTCCTCCTTTGTTGGCTTTCTTTTTCTATATGTCTTTAGGGCATAAAAAACCAAGATAATTGGAACAAGATAGAGAAAGTTCAGGATATCCGACATAGAGAAAAAACCTGTTGGAACTCTTTTTGGGTGGTTATTTGTTTTTTCCTCTTGGAGCCTTGCCTCCATTGATCTGAGAGGTAGGTCTTTTGCCATCTCCAAGGCCTTGAGGGGATTGGTATCCAGAAGAGAAAGAATTTCATTCATGCTTTCTCTGTGTTTCGCAACCTCTTTGTCCTGATCCTTTGAAAGAAGGAAACTAAGAGTTTTTACTAGTTTTTTCTTTTGTTTGTTTATCTCCTCCTCGAGAAGAGTATCCAAAAGATTGAGGTCTTTTTCTGTTGGGTTCTCTAAAATTTTTAGTGCTGGTGTGTTTTCCAATATTGTAAATGCCTCTCTCAAATAACTTATTTTTTCTTCGTCGAGGGAGGGCTGTAAGGGAGAGAAGGCATAGGAAGAAAGCCTTTCATAGGCAAGCCTTGGGTTTGTACCTATAAGCTCCAAAAACCTTTGTTCCTCTTCTGGAAGCAGGTTTAGCGAGGAGAGCATGTCCTGGGCTTTTTGCTTGATATAAAGCAATTCTTGGTTTAGGGAAAGAAGGTCCCTAACCTGTTTTGAAAAAACCAGGTCTTGTTCTAAGCTATTATTAAAAGAGTTTTTCTCAAGGGATTGAAGTATTGTTCTTGCTGCATCAGAAACCTCATCAAAGCTGGTCTGAGAAAGAAGTAAAAGATCCTGAAAGGTTTTTTCCTTGAAATCCGAGAAATTTGTTTTTATAAGCACTGTTGTTTCTTCCCCAGCAGCAAGGGAAAATCTCACAACAACCTGGTTTATGTTGTTTATCTCGATATCTTTGTCTGAGGAAATCAAGGAACCTGTGAAAACATATGGTAGGGTAAAAGACTCTACATAATAAGAAGATGTGTTTTTGGCCTTTATCTTAAGCAGTAGAAAATCCTCCACCAACTTCTTATCTAAGATATCAAAGCTAAGGCCTGGCTCAATAAATCTTGCCTTACACCATCTTTGTTCCCTTAAAACTGGTTTTCCGTTGGTGAGAAAAAAGGGAACGTCACAGTACAGAAAGGAAGCGTCTTGGGTTTTGTCAAGTATGAAGTCAAGATTGAGTGGGTTGTTGAAAATCATTTCTCTCTCTAAAACAATGTGTTCAGAGGCCTCCAAAATTTTATCCTTGTATGTATATGTAACTGCTTTTCCAAGTAGCTTTATAGCAAAAAAATTGTCTCCTTGTTTTATCCTAAGAATTTTATCTGGCCTGTTATTTATGGATAGAATCAAAAAATCTGAGAGTTGTTTTGGTAGAAAAAGAATTTCATCAACAAATGGACTAAATACACTTAGATTTATAGAGAAAACTTCTTCTTTGTTGGCGGTTGTTGGTTTTTCTGAGGAAAGCTTAATTGAAGACATTTTTTCTAGATACCTCTTTTTTTCTTTTAGCAAAGAAAAAGAAAGGGAGTTAAGTTTTTCCACGATATTTCCTGTGTTTTTAAATGTCTTGGGGTTGCTAAGATTGGATTTTATGGATAGAATGTCCGGAAGAAACTGTTGGACATCAAGAAGATTTACTGAAAACTCTAGATTGTTAAGTTTTTTGGCATAGGGTTCCTGAAGAATCGCTTTTGCTCTTTCCCTTAGTTTTCTACATTGTTGCAGAGTTTGAAACGAGGAAAGTCCTCTTATTTTTTTAATTTCATTTGGAATAAATGAGAGAGCAACTGGATCTAGCAAAACAAAGCTTTTGAGCTCCTCAAGACATTGCTCTGTCTCATCGGAAAAATCTGAGAGGTTTTCTTTGATAATAAAGGAATACATCTTAAGGGCATTGTAACACCTCAGGCTTTTTTCATATGTTGTGGTTGCAGAAAGATAGGCGGCCCTATATGAGGAAAAAACATCAGGTTTTTTTCTTGAGAGCCTTTCAAGAGAAAACGCACATTTTTTCTCTATCTCGGAAGGGGTTTTGCTTATGATAGAAGAAAGGGAGAAAAGATCTTCCAACATCTCTTTGTTTAATGTTCTCAAAAGAAACAGTTTTTTTGGGGAGTTGTTAAGGGAGAGAATCTCGGAAAACCTTTTATTAAACTCAAAAATTTTCTTGGGCAGTTCCTTGTTGCTTTGCTCTAAGGTTGAGAAGGAGTTGTTTCGTGTTATTTGCCTTTCGCCCAAAAGAGAGAGAAGCTCAGAAAAGTTAAAATCTGAATAAACAAGAAGCATTCCCGATATTTCTCTTTGTTTTTCCCTAAGGCTAGAAATGTTTTTGTAGGCCTTTGTCCTCTCCTTTTCAATAAGTTCCAGGAGTTCTGATAATGCAGAGGAAACCTCCTTCTGAAGATTTAAAAAGCTTTGGAGATTCTTACCAAAAAACTTGTTATAGAGGTTTGCTGTTTCTGGCAAATCTAGTTTTTGTAAAATTCTTCTTTCCATATATCCGGGAATATAACGAACAACAAACAGAATGTTGTTGAATGGAGTACCACTCAAAAACGGAAGCAGGTCTTGAAAAAAAGATGTTGCCTCTGCCTCCATAAGAATCCTACTTACCTCCTTGTTCCTATCTCTAAACTGCTTGGTCGCCTCCTTTAGAAGGAAATAATAGTTTTCGTTTGGGAATTCATCATAGGTTTTTGTCTTATTGTTTATGTTTGCGTTTATTTTTTTATAGGAAAAATAAGCATTTATGTCTGGTGTTGTTTCTATGTTGTTATCCATAAAAAAGCCGGACTCCAGCCTAAGCAATTTTTCTGTTGTAAGAAGTGCTTTCTCTCCGTAATCCAGGGAAAAAAGAACAAGATTTGACATTTCTCTCAGACCTTGTAGAACTTCCTTCTCAGGAAAAACCCTAACTCTTTTCCTTATCTTTTCACCATTCTTTCCAATAACTGTTTTTATTTTGTAAACTTTTTTATCACATAGGGAAGCAACTTTCTTTCTTTTTTTATCTGCCATGTTAAAGTAAAACCAAGAACTAGCAAAATTTATCTTGAAACCATAAATTTCCTTCTTTAAAAACTCTGGAAATTTTTTTTCATCTATATCTATCTTGGAAAAGCAGGAGGAAACAGAGTAACACTCAGGAAATTCCCTTGGGAAATCCCTTGTATAGTGCTTGCATAGTTGTTTGTCAAGACATCCGGAAAGGAAAATCAATACAAAGAAAAGAAAAGCAAGGAGGGATAGTGTAAGAAAGGCTCTTTTTTTGGGGGCCTGGGAGCAAAAACAAAAAAACATAAGAATTCTTTATGAACCTTAAAGAACTAAGTGTGGTTTAGGCTTAAACTTTAGGGTTGAGGTTATGCTTTCAAGAAATTTACAAAGGTTTTCAAGAACCAATTTTTGTTTTTTGAAAAAATAACTAAGGGAACTTAAGGGAATCAGGGGAAAGCCTGGCTTTTCCGCTAGTTTGTTTGTCGGGCAGGGTAAATCCTCTCTTGTCCTCTCCATATTTTGAAGGTAATCCGACTCGCTTGCCCTGAGGTTTTCAACCAAAACAAACACAAGGGCAAAGCCTATTATGAAAATCAAGTGGTTTAAAGGCATTCCCGAGGCAACAACCGCATATATCGCCAAAAGCGTTGCAAAAAGACCTATTGTGTCAAACCTTGCTCTAACCCCTCTCCTCATACTCTCACATAAAATACTTATTTTAAAAAAATTTAATATGTTTTAAAAAAATGCATTCTTTTAAGGCCAAAATGGAGTGCAAATTAATAAATATTTAAAAACATTTTGTGGTTTTTTCTTGTGATGCAGCTAACAGACCTGGAAAAAAACCTTCTTTATGTGATAACAAGAGAGGGAGGACAGGTAACAGAAAAAGAGCTAGCAAAAAAGCTGAACAAAAACATAGATACTATTCGATATAAGATAAAACGGTTTGAGGAAAAAGGAGTTATAAAGGGATATATGCTAAGACTAAATCACTTTAAGATTGGGGGGGAAAACATTGCCTGGGTTTTTCTCTCTCTGAAGAAATACAAGGAGTTTGAGGAGCTTATGAGGGAGTTTCTGAAATACGAGAATGTTTTGTCTGTTGAGATTTTGACTGGTTTAAGGGATATTGTTATAAAACTGCTTGTCAAGGATTTTGAACAGATATTAGAGCTTCTTATGGATATAGAGGAAAGGTTTAGCGATATTGTAAAGGACTACAAGATTTCGTTTAACTTAAGGGTTTTCAAGATGCATGACATTATCCTAAGAAAGGAGGATTTAGAGCCAGCCAAGATCGACAAGATAGACAGGGAGATCTTAGGGGTTTTGAAAAAAGAGCCCTTACTAAAGATAAAAGAAGTTGCTGAGAGGCTTGGCCTTCATAGAAACACAGTAAGCAAGAAGATGAAAAACCTTTGGAAAAGAAAGATTATACTTAAGAAAAGTCCGAAAATAGATCCCAGGTATTTTGGGGACATAAAAAGAAGATTCATAAGCATTGTTGAGATAGAGTTTGTCACTGGTTTTTTAACCAACCTGGTTGATGAGCTTATAAAGATGGAAGAAGTTCATGACCTTTACCTAACTGAAAACAACGAGCTTTTGGCAGTTATCCTGACAAAAAACATAGAGCATTTTTATGAGCTCCATAGAACCCTGAGAACAAAGTATGACAACTACATTGTGAAGACAGTCTCAAACATTGTTTTAAAGGCTGCTGGAAAGGAGGGCGGACTCTAGACTATTTGCTTTTGTGCAAACAAAGTTAGAAAAAAATATTAGAAAAGTCATAAAGTTTTGGTTTTCTTAGAGAAAAGTTTAAAAAGAAGGATGTTTTATATTAATTAGAATTCCAAAAGGTGTTAGTTTGTATAAGTATACAATAGCAAAACAGATAGCAAATAAGAAGGTTATAACCTCAAAAGGAGAGGACCTAGGCAAGATAGTTGACCTTGTTATAGACGAAGGCTCAGGAGAGATAGAGGCCTTGCTTGTTGAGATAATGCCGGACAGCAAGTTTGTCAAGAAAAAAGGACTTACAGATAAGATAGTAGAGGTTCCCTATGCCAGCGTAACAGCTGTGAGCGATGTTATAATTGTTGACGAGAAGGGAATCCCATCAGATTAGGTTTTTTAAACTGATTTTTGAGTGTTTTTAGTTTATCTTGTTCTTAAGTATGTTGTTTTTAAGCATATCAGTCAGGAAACTCTAATGTCAGAGTTCTTTTGTTTTTGTCAAAATCCCTTAAAAACCTGAACCTTGTTTTGAGTTTGTTATATATTGCCTCCCTTTCTTCGATGTTTTTGATTTTTTCCATTTGTTTTATGGAAGCAAGAAGCTCATCAATCTCAAGAAAATGTCTGTAAATCAAATCTCCTTTTTTTCTAAGATTTGTTTTTTCCTCCAGAAATTTCCTTAGCCTTTTCTCTTCCCTTTCCAGAGAAACACTGAGCTTTCTCATTTCCCTGGATTTTTGTTTTTCAAGTAAACTGGTTTCTTTTTCTTTGTATTTTTGTAATTTTAAAATAAAAAAATCATCCAAGACTCTTGAAAGTTTTTCTTTTTGCTTTCCAACAAATAAAAACAGTTTTTCGTTTTTGATTTCTGGTTTGAGTTCTTGTTTCAGGGTTAGAAAATTCCTTAGCTTGGAAAATATCTTTCTAAGGGTTTTTTCATCTATTTTGGAGGGGGCTTCTTCTGCCAGGTTTTTCATGTCTAAGATTTCCAGGGCTTCCTTAAGATGAAAACCAGGAAACACATCCTTGAGCTGCCTGTGTTCTAGGATTTGTTTTTTAAAATCCTCAAAACTCTCTGGAAATCCTAGGGCTGGTTTGGGAGAATAAACTTTTCCGAGGAGTTTTTTCTTTGAGAGCGCGGCCAAAACCTTATTGTCTTCTGAAAGAAGTAAAAAATCTCCCTGAGGATAAAACTCAAGAAGAAGCCTGAAGCCCTCAAAATCAAGAGATAAAATCCTGTCATGCCCAATCTGCCTAAAGGCCAAAACCCTTTTGTTTCCAATTAGTTTGTTGATTTTTTCCGTAAGGTTGTTTTGTCTTCCACTCAGGGGGAAAAAGGTCTCAAAAACCGCTTTTCTTGGAACAAGCAAGAGGTTTTTCACACCATCTTTAGAATGAAATTTCAACTTGAGGATTTTTTCCTTTGTTGGGAGAAAAAGGAGTTGAATTTTCTGGAAGTATGATCCCTCAAGAAAAGAGAGTTCCTTTTTTAGATAGCATAGTGAGAGGTTTGTAAGCATAGAGAAAAAGTAAGGAAAGAAAA
>JAFCFF010000025.1 GCA_017608775.1 Candidatus Iainarchaeum sp.
ATACATCACTGTCTCGCTTGTTGGGCGAAGAGCAACTCTTTCCTCTTCTTTGTTTTTTCTTTCAACCCACGCAACCTCTGCTTTGAATCCCTCTATGTGTTTTTTTTCCTTCCTTAAAAGCCTTTCAGGTATGAAAATAGGAAAATACGCGTTCTGAACCTTTTCCTTCCTTAGAATTTTTTCAAATTCTTGGACAATATTTTCCCAAATTGCATATCCATAAGGTTTTATAACCATTGTTCCCTTTACAGGGCCATAGTCTCCTAAGCCTGATTTTAAAACTAGCTCTCCATACCACTTGCTAGGGTTTTTTTCCTTTTTGAACTGAAGCATATACAAAAAATCTTGTAAACTTTTAAATAGTTTCTTGATTAGTTAGTTTTATGCCCTCAAGCCAGTTTAATCAGATATCTAGCGTTGTGGAAATTATGTTCGCCTTAAACCCAAAGTCAATTCTTGATGTTGGTGTTGGGTTTGGGAAATATGGTGTTCTTTCTAGAGAATACCTAGAAATAAAGGGAGAGAAAAAAGGAGAGTATAAAAACTTTTCAAGAAGAATTGATGGAATAGAGGGGTTCTCTGACTACATAACACCTCTCCATAAATTTATTTACAACAAAATTTATGTTGGAGATGCACTGAAAATAGTCCCAGAACTTAAGCGCAGATATGATTTAATTCTTATTATAGGCACAATAGAACATTTTGAGAAGGAAGATGGAAAAAAACTGCTAAAAATGTTGCTTGAAAAATCTGATGGCGTGTTAGTTTCAACCCCAAAATATACTGGAGAGCAACCAGCATATTATGGAAACAAGTACGAAGTTCATAGATCTCAGTGGACCAGAAAAGATTTTTACAATCTTGGAAGTTGTGTTTTCTTCCCAGATTTCCAGAGCCACTTGGTTTATATAGGTAAAAAAAAGAACATAGATAAACTAAGAAATGCCTGGAGATTTAAAAGTTTAAAGAGAGTCCTTGCATACTGTTTTCCCTGGTTGATTCCACTTAAAAGAAACATTGATGCTCGTCTAAAACAAAGACCAATATAACAAGGGCGGAAATGGGCTTGCCCGGATTTGAACCGGGGTCTGATGCTCCCTAAGCATCGATGCTAGACCAAGCTACACCACAAGCCCCTAAAAAAAGAAGAATATCAAAAATTATTTATTATCTTTTCCCTTCTTTTCATTATGTCTAAAAACCCTGGTTCTCTCCCCTTCAAGGAGGTTGCAAATAGCTTTGAAAAGATAGAGAGAGTTTCGTCAAGGCTTGAGATGGTTTCCATACTTGAAAGGCTTTTTGCCAAGGTTGGAAAAAACGATATTTCAAAGCTAGTATATATAATTCAGGGAAGAATTTTACCAGAGTACGAGGGAGTAGAGATTGGCTTGGGCATAAACCTTGTCTTGGAAACCCTTGCCAAGATAACAGGATATACAAGAAAAGAAATAGAAAAATACCTAAAGAGTTCTGGGGACATAGGAGAAACGGCAGAACACTTTACTCAAAAAAAGAAACAAAAAACTTTTTTCACAGAAACCCTTACGATAGAAAACACTTACAAAACTTTTTATAAAATAGCAACAGTAGAAGGAAAGGGGGCAGTGTCTCAGAAAGTAAATCTTCTTGCACAACTACTTAATTCTTCCTCTCCAAAGGAAGCAAAGCACATTGTTAGGTTTGTTGTTGGAAAATCAAGGCTGGGAATTTCAACAGCCTCAGTCATAGAGTCTCTTGCCTTGTATTTTGCTGATGCTTTCTTAAAGGAAAAAAACTCAAGAAAAAAGCTAGAGGAAAAGTTTGGCAGGCTTAAGAAAGAGGAAGAAAGACAAAGAGCAAGGATGTTTCTAAAGGAAAAGATTGAGGAAAAATACTTTATTCACTCTGACTTGGGAGATATTGCAGAAAAGCTATGGGAAAAAGGTATGGTTGGTTTGAAGGATATAAAAGTGGAGGTGTTTACCCCGGTAAAACCAGCTCTTGCTGAAAGGCTTAGAAACGCAGAGGAGATATTCAAAAAACTTGGTAGCTGCCTTATAGAAACAAAATACGATGGCTTTAGGCTACAGATTCACAGAAAAAATGAAAGAGTAAGACTTTACTCAAGAAGACAGGAAGACATAACCCATATGCTCCCAGACGTTGTTGAAAACGTAAAAAGAATAAAAAAAAGTAAATTTATCATAGAAGCAGAAGCCCTGGCATACAATAAAAAAACAAAGGAGCCGCTTCCGTTTCAGCAAACAATTCAGAGAAAAAGAAAATACAACATAAAGGAAATGGTGGAAAAACTTCCGTTAAGGCTTTTTGTATTTGATGTTCTTCTTCTTGACGACAAGGAAATTTTATGGAAAAAGTTTGAGGAAAGAAGAAAGCTTGTTGAAAAACACTGCAACCTTGACTTTACCTTAATGCCCTCAGAGGCGATTTTTGCTGAAAAGGCTTCTGACATAGCCAGGTTTTTCAAGGGCTCTTTGAAAGGTGGAAGAGAGGGAATCATCGCAAAGGAGCTGAACATGCCCTATACTCCTGGTGTAAGAAAGTTTGCTTGGATAAAGCTCAAGAAATCATATCAAACCGCCTTGCAGGACACTGTTGATGTTGTGATCATAGGTGCATACAGGGGTACAGGAAAGAGATCTCATGTTCTTGGCTCTTTTCTGACTGCAATCTACAACGAGGAGGAAGATAAGTTTGAAACCATTGCAAAGGTAAGCACCGGGTTTTCAGACTCGCAGCTTGAGGAGTTCAATAAAAAGCTACAAGATATAAAAACAACCAAAAAAGATCTGAGATATGTTGTCTCAAAGGAACTTAGTCCTGACATTTATGTTGAGCCATCCATAGTTATTGAGGTAACAGCTGACGAAATAACAAAGAGCCCAAACCATACCGCCGCAAAAACACTTCTTAGGGAGGACAAAGGCCTTGCTTTGAGGTTCCCAAGGTTTTTGAGACTTAGGGACAAAAAACCAGAGGATGCCACAACAAATAAAGAGATTTTGGAGATGTTTAACTTACAGGGTGATAAAAAATAGTAAGGTTTTTTCTACAAAAAGAGATAGGGTTTTTTGAGAAGGCCCTAAGAAAAAGAGACAACATAGGAATGAAAAGGGTTGGTAATTTTCTTGTCAAGGAAGCTTCCTTGCGTTACAACTCGCTTTTGGCAAAGTTTTCCCTGGTAGCCTATTCTCTCTACAAAACTTTTTCAAAGACACATTTCAAGGAAACAAGAGACTGGAAGAAGCTTGAAAACACAATTTCAAATAAGATGAGAAAAGTTGTTTTTTTTGTGGAAAAGGAAAAACTAAAGGAGGCAGAGCCACTTGTTGATCTTATCCTAAAAAAAATCGAGGATTATGACAGGGGGGTTTCAAGATTTCAGCAAAGCGTGGTTGACAGCGCAAGGATTAAGATGGCTGCAAAAGCAATCGGTCTGGGCCTAAGTCTAAAAGCAGCAGCATCTTTGTTTGGGGCAAACGAGATATGGCTTCAGGAATATAGGGGAGAGGCAAAAGACACGAGTTTTGGTAGGGAGAAAAAAAGCATAAACGATAGGCTGAGATATTTGGAGTGATATCATGAAGAAAAAAATAATCATGGACACAAGCACCCTAATCTCGCTAACAATGACCTGCTCCTCAAATATTTTCTCAGAGTTGAAAAACAAATTTTCCTTTGCAATCCCAAAAACAGTTTACACAGAATCTGTTCTAAAGCCAAAGGAAAACCAAAAATTTCATTTAAGTGCTCTAAGACTCTCAAAAATAATCAGCGAAACTCCCTTTGAGATTGCCTCTCCAACAGCCCAGGAAAAACAAAAAACAGAGTTGTTTCTTTCTGCTGCAAACTCTCTTTTTTCAATTGAGAACAAAAACCTAAATATCTTACAGAGAGCAGAGACAGAGGCAGCAGTTCTCGCAGACTCCAGAAATGCCTTGCTTGCCTCCGACGAAAGGACTTTAAGGCTTCTTCTTGAAAACCCGTTTTTGCTTAGAGAGGTTTTAGAAAAAAGATATGGGGAAGACATTGAAATGGATAGGTCTTTTCTGGAAAAAATATCCTTTTTAAAAAATCTAAGGATAGTAAGATCCTCAGAACTTCTTGTAAGTGTTTTTTTAAAAGATAAGAAAATCCTCACAAAAGAGGAAAAGGAATTTCTCGAGGCCTCTTTATTTGCCCTGAAGTTTGCTGGGGCTTCTCTCACTGATGAGGAGATAATATCTTTCTTAAATAGCCTAAACAAAAAATAACAACAAAAAACAGTTAAGAAAAATAAAAGGGGTCAGCCCGCTCATCACTCATCATTCCTCAGAAGGCTTTTATTTCATCATCCCCAAACAAAACAAAGGGGAAAAGATTTTTAAATCAAAAAACACTTTGTAAAATATGCCTTCCACAAATCTCAAGCAACAACTCTTAGTCGCAGAGACCAAGCTAAGGGTTTTAGAGAAATTTCAGGACTTGCTTGGGAGATGCTACAACAACATTCCTAAGATTGTTAGAGTTGTTTGTGATTTTATATACGAGCTTAACAATGACAAAGAAGTCAAGGCTTGTTTTTTTCCTAACAGGGATTTCAAAATCACCGAAGCCAGCTTTTCCTCAAAACACTTTATGCTTTACTCCTATAAAAAGGGAAAACACTCAAAAAACAACTTTTTGAAAACATTTAACATAAAAAACAGCTATGTTTCAGGAGTTCTAAAAATTTACTCAACAGCTCCTTTAAATAAGAAGACAGAGAGGTTTTTTGACGACTTGGTTGAGAACTTTAGAAAGGCTGTTCAAAGATTAAGTATTTTTCTACAAGATAGCTTGACAGGTTTTTACACTCGTTCCTTTCTTGAGAAAGCCTTTCACAGAGTTGATGGTTTTTTATCAAGATTTAGCAAGGAAAAAGTTGCCCTGTTTTTTATTGACTTGGACGGCTTTAAGGATGTTAACGATGTGTTTGGTCATGATTTTGGGGATGAAATTCTAAAGGAATTCTCAAAAGTCTTAAGAAAAAATCTAAGAAAAAGCGATATAATAATCAGATATGGTGGAGATGAGTTTATTGTTATTGCATATTTAGGATTCAAGGAAAAGCCCCTTCAGCCAATGTTTAAGATTACAAGCAGAGTGTCCACAAAAATAAAAAAATATTTTGGGAAAAGACTTTTTGGGTTGCTAAAATCAAAAAACAATCTTCTTAGAAAAATGGCAAAGGAATTTCTAAAAAAAAGAACTGAACTTTTATCTGTTTCCATAGGCTTTTCAGAGTATAAGTCAAAAAACCAAAAACTACTTCTTAAAAAAACAGACCAGGCAACCTACTACTGCAAAGGTATAGACTTGTTGAAAAGAAGGGTTCCAGACTCAGAAAAAAAGAACCTACTTTCTTTTCCCGCAAGAAGCAAAAACATCCTTTTTTCCAACAATCAATTCTATCTTCTTGTTCCCAAGAAAAAATTCTTCCTCTTGTATAAAATTATTACCGCGAAAAACAACAAGATTTACACAAGCCAGAAAGCGTGGAAAAAAATTGCTTTTTAATGGTTTGCTTTTCTCTATTTTTTGTAAGAACTGTGTTGGGGGGATGCCGGAGCGGTCAAACGGGCCGGGCTTAGGACCCGGTGGCTTAGTGCCTGCGAGGGTTCGAATCCTTCTCCCCCCATACAGACCAAAAAAAGTGTAGGGAATGAAAAAAATAAACAAAAAAGTGCTAAAATATTTCACACATCCAAAAAACAAGGGCAAGATAAAAAACCCAGACGGATACGGAAAAGTCATAAACCCTGTTTGTGGGGATATGACCGAGATGTGGATCAAGGTAGAAAAAGAAAAAATAAAAGACGCTAAGTTTGAAACCCTTGGTTGCGCCATACTGATAGCCGCAAGCTCTGCCCTAACTCAAAAACTTAAGAAGAGGGAAATTAAGAAAATACTATCCTATAAAAAAGACAGAAAAGAGGTTGTAGAAAAAATGATAAAGATGATAAGAAAAGAGCTTGGTAACATACCAAGGAGAAAATGGCATTGCCCACCAGCTCCTCCAGAGGCTTTTCTAAAAGCTCTTTGTCAATATTATGAAAAAAAGAGAGACAAGAAAAAAGCTAGGGAAATAAAAGCCATATTAAAAACAGTAAAAAAATACTACTACGTGAGAAAATGGTAAAAATAAAAAAAATCACAAAAAACACAACCTTGGCAGAGATTTTAGGTAATCCCAAAACAAAAACCGTTCTTTTAAGGTATAACTTTCCTTGCCTGCGTTGTCCGTTGTCGGTTTATGAATCAAAAACCCTGAAGATTGGAGAAGTTGCCAAGCTATACAATTTCGATGTTGATAACTTGTTGAAAGACCTAAACAAAAAAGCAAAATAAATTCAAGAATTATTTAAATCTTTCTTTGTTTTTTCTTGTTATGAGGGGGTGCCCGAGTGGCCAAAGGGGCAGGGCTTAAGACCCTGTGGCTTAGTGCCTTCAAGGGTTCGAATCCCTTCCCCCTCATGCGGGGATGCCAGAGTGGCCAAATGGGTCCGGCTCAAGACCGGATGGCTTAGTGCCTACGCAGGTTCGAATCCTGCTCCCCGCATTTATGCGCAATAGGAATTACGATCTATAGAGGCAGATGAGAGTTTTATAGCCTAAAAGAGGGTAGGAAAACGGAATTTGCTAATTTATTGTTTATGAGAAGATTACACCTAACATATGCGATTAAGAGAAGTTTTTGCGAAGTGAAAATTTGGGGGGACTTGCCGAAGGCAACAAAGCCCTCTTAATCGCTGTTAGGCGTCCCGAAGGCGCCCGAGCGATTGAAACTAACAACTATCAAGCGAGATAAACATTCGTTTTATAGTAAGATTTGGTATAAGAAGCGAGATTTTATGTACTTCTTCCATGTAATGGATTGTATGGCAGAAAGGAGTAAAAGTTATTCGCCGGAAGAGAGATACAAGTTAATTGGCAAACTAATGGAAGAAGTAAAACTCAAGAGATATTTTACTTTAACAAAATTGGCATACAGCGGGTTCAAATCCCAGTTTAAATATCCTGCACAGCACCCTCTTTTTTTCAAAAACAAAGCTTTTTAAATATTATGAATATATATTCAGTTATATAATATGAATAATAATTCAAAACGGAGGTGAATAAAATGCCAAGAGGTGATAGAACAGGACCTATGGGATTAGGTCCAAGAACAGGAAGAGCCGCAGGATATTGCAGCGGTTATAGTACGCCTGGTTTCATGAACCCAATGCCTGGCTTTGGAAGAGGACTTGGATTTGGAAGAGGCTTTAGAAGAGGTTTTGCAGGTGTTGAACCGGCTTATGGATTTAGACCTACGTATGGCTATGGTACTAGGCAGGCACCAGTACAACCAACAAATGAAAAACAACTGTTAAAAGAAGATTTAGAAGCCCTGAAACAGGAAAAAAACGCAATAGAGCAAGAGTTAAAAGAAATTGAAAAAAGACTTAAAGAGATGAAATAATGAATATAAAAGAAGCAACAATCAAGGCAGCAAGAGGTATCTGGAATAGCGTTCCAACATTAGCAGGAGTTATCTTGCTTGTTGGTTTGGTTAACTCCTTGATTCCAAAATCGTTTTACAAGGTTTTATTTAGCCAAAACGCTATTCTGGATTCTTTTGTTGGAACTATGCTTGGCAGCATATTTGCAGGAAACCCGGTTACAAGCTATGTGATTGGTGGGGAGTTGTTAGCGCAGGGAATAACTCTAATGGCTGTAACCGCTTTTTTGGTTGCCTGGGTTACTGTAGGAGTTGTGCAGCTGCCAGCAGAGATAATGCTTCTTGGGAAGAAGTTTGCTATTGTAAGAAATATCACAAGCTTTGTGTTTGCAATAGCTGTTGCCATAGTAACGGTTTTTA
>JAFCFF010000026.1 GCA_017608775.1 Candidatus Iainarchaeum sp.
ATCCTTTGCGTAGAGCTTAGGAAGTTGTGTCCCTCTTTTTAGTATTGGGTATCCTAGTTTTGGGATATGGATCTTTGCTGCTATTTCTCTCCCATGTAAAAAACTCCCCAGTTTTTTAACACAAACAGCGTAAAAACCGAGGACATCAAGCTCCCCAAACGGTTTTAAGGGATCTCTCTCAAGAAGAAACTCTAATAACTCTTTGTGCTTTTCCTCTCTCATTTTTTCCACTAAATTTCCTCAAGAATTTTTTTTGCTTCCAAACTCTTGAGATGTGAAACAACTTGCCATACAGAGAAGTCCTCATAGTCTCCAGTAGTTCTTTTTCTTCCTCTAAGAACAACATACTCTCCTGGTTTTACCTCCCTATCAAAGATGCTTGCATTTATTCTTCCAGTTCCGTCGTCAATCTCAATCCTAAAGATTTTCTTTAACTTTCCCTTGACTTCCCCATGTTCCTTACACCTGAATTTCCCCATTTCTTCCTCCACCTTCTTTCCACATCTCTCACAGGCAATATATTCTTGTTCCCTAAATATGTTGTTGACTCTGCCAGCAATTTCCACAAATTCCCCCTCCTTCAGCTCAGAAATTTTTTTTCTCTCAATATCTCTTATGGTTTTCATATCCTCCTCTAGTTTTTTTATCCTTCCTCTCCAACCAATGTTTATTTCCAAGTCTTTCAAACCCTCTCTCATATATGCGTTTTCTATTTTTATAACATCTCCAACCCCGAAGTTTTTTAAAATATCCACCTGCTCGTTCCAAGCAACAACCTTTTTTGTCCCACTATCATCAGCCAAGATAAAGGCTCTTAGCTTCCCTCCCTTAAATATGTTTTCGTTGAACATATTTGTTATTTTTCCAACAATATCAACATTTGCGTTGTCCTTACTCAGCTCAGAGAGTTTTTTTGTTTTCCTTTCTCCTTTTTTGCTGAGTTCTATCTTTCCCTTCCATCCCAGGTTAAGCTGTAATCTGTTATTCCACTCTCCAACAAAAGCGTTTTCTAAAACTATAAAATCCCCTTTCTCAAACTCTTGCAACTCTTTTGATCTTTTACCAAAAACAGTAAGTGTTACCTCTCCTGTATCATCTTCTATTATTGCTCTTGAAAGAGTTTTTTCTCTTCCGTTTTTCACAATTCTTCTTTCCGGAAAAATATGTTTTAATCTACCTTCTATCTGAATGTTGCTTAAGTCTTTTTTAAGGTCTTTTATATTTATTTTTTCCCTATCTTCGCTCTCAATTCTTATTCCTAGATCTCTTGCCACTAAAACTACTGCCCCTTCTTCGCTTATGATTCCACCAAACTTCTCAATCTTTTTCTTTATTCTCTCCTTCAGCTCTTCTTTGTTTTTTACTTTTTCCCTGATTTTTTTAAGCAAGATGTTTTTTTCCATATCTAATCAAGACTGGGAAAGACTTTTATTTCTTTTAAGACTGGTTTTCCCCTATTTCAAAGAAAGAGAAGCATCTCAAACAGGTTTGGAATTAGAAGAGAAACAACAACCCCCAACAAAACAAAAACACCAAACCTGGGAAGATTTCTATAAACGTAAATTTTTTTTATTTTTATAGACTGAAATATTTTTGTATCTTTTTTTGACAAAACCAATCTTCCATCCAACTTCTCCAATAGCTTTTTTCTTATCTTTTTAGGGAAAAATTCTATGGCAAGTATCTCTTCCTCATCTAGCTTTGTTATGGGAATTGTTTTTAGAAAAAAGCTTTTGTTTATTTCCTTCCTAAACAAAAGAAAAAAACTTGTTAAAACAAGAATAACAAATAAAAATAAGATTTTGAAAATAAAAAAACCAGTTGTTTTTGGGCTGAGGATAAAAAGAATAAAAAATAAAACCCAGAGAAAGAACAGGGGCAGGAACTCCCTGGACTTTAGTTTTTGTCCTAGCTGCCAAAGCCCGGTTGTTTTCTTCCGTCCGAATCTTTTTGCAAATAAAACCGTTAGGTAGTATAATGGCAGGACTATGAGAGAGATAACAGCACTCCAAAAAACAATTTCTATTATGAAAATACTTTGGTGATAAAAGGGAAGCAGTAGGCCCAAGGCAATAAAGAGCTTTATGTCCCCGCCACCAACCTTTCCTAAGTTATATAGAAAATAACCAATCACAAACACAACTCCTACAATAGCAACAACCTTTAACATTGTTATGGAAAAACCAAACTCAAATAAGCCGATAAGAAAACCCAGGAAAATAGCAGGATATGTTATAAAATCATAGATATATCCTGTTCTGTAGTCTATTACCCCTGCCAGGAAACTAGTTATTAAAACAAGTATGACTCTTATTCCCAAAAAATCAAAAACCATCTCTCCACCAATCACATTTTTAGCCTTGGATACATTTTTTTCAAGATTTTTTCCAAATTTCTCTTTCCCTTTAGCCTATCCATCATCTTTTTCATCTTGTTGAAATTTCTTACAAGCTCTCTTACCTCCTCTTCCTTGACCCCAGCTCCATTTGCTATTCTTTTTATTCTTGAGCTTTTTATCAGGTCTGGGTTTTTTCTTTCCTTTGCTGTCATGCTATCTATGATGTGGCCAAACTTTTTCATCTTTTCCTCCCCAAGACTTAAAACATCCTCTGGAAGATTTACCCCCATCATGCTTAGAAACTTTTTAAAGCTTCCAAATCTCTTCATCATCCCCAACTGCTTTTTAAAGGAGATAAAGTCAAATCTTTCGATATCCTCTATCTTAACTTCTTCCTCTTCCTGAATTTCTCTTATTTTTTCCAACAAGCCCTGAAGGTCGCCATAGCCAAGAAGCCTGGCAACAAATCTTTGAGTATCAAATATTTCCAAGTCATCAATTTTTTCCCCGGTTCCCAAAAAAAAGATTTTTTCCCCTGACTCCTTTGTCGCTGATAACGCTCCTCCGCCTTTTGCAGAACCATCCATCTTTGCTATTATCAAGCCGTCTATATCAAGTGCCTTGTCAAATGCCTTGGCTTGTTTTCCTGCTGCCTGGCCTATGTCTCCAGGCATCACGAGTATTTTAAGATCTGGTTTAAGAACCTTGTTTATCTTTCTGATCTCTTCTGTCATCTTTTCATCCAAGCCAGATCTTCCGGCAGTATCAACTATCAAAACACTTCCTTCCTCAAATTTTTTTACCGCATCACCAACAATTTCATAGCTTTTTCTTCCTCTCTCAAAAAAAACAGGAACCTCAATCAGCTTCCCTAGCTGTTCTAACTGTTCAAACGCAGCAGGCCTTTCAACATCGCTTTGTATCAACACAACTTTCTTTCCCTTTTTCTTGTAAAACTTTGCTAGCTTTGCAGCTGTTGTTGTTTTTCCGGATCCAAACAACCCAAGAAGTAGAATTTTTCTAGCGTTCAGGATTTTTTCTATGTTTTCTTCTCCCTTTCCCAACAGATTTTCTAGCTCGTTGTAAAGAGCCTTAACCAAACTCTCTTTTTTTGTCAGTCCTTTCTCTTCCTTTTTTACACTTTTCTCCAGCTTCTTGCTTAGCTCAAAAACAAGCTTTATGTCCACATCCCCGGCAATCAGTGTCCTTTGTAAATCCCTGATAATTTCCCTTATTTCTGTGTCCCCAAGATATGTTAAACCTTTAATCTTGTCAATTATTCCCCTTATTTTTTCGCCAAACATATTAGAATTGTTTTCAGTAAACTTTTATAACCTTACAATCCATGTCCAACTCAACAAAGTGTTTTGCCTTTCCCTCTCTGAAAAAAGAGCACTGGTTTTCAGGTTTGTTGTCTATATCTTGTCTCGGGGAATGAGCAATGTCGCAAACCCAACCCTCAACTATGGGGTTGCCCAAACAAGGACCGTTACTCAGGTCACTTCCACTTTGTTTTTCTTCCTTACAAACCTCAAGACATTTTTCCAACGCAATTTCCTTTTCTGTTTTTTGTACTTGTGTTTCTTGTTTTACACATCCAGGAATAAGCAAAATAAAGATAAAAAAAACAGATACTACAAACAACTTCCAAACCATTAAGGAAAGAATAATCCAAAATGTTTTTATTTTTCTATTTATATTAGACTAATATTATGCCTAGGCCTAAAAAAGCAAAACTACCTTTAAAAACAAAACTTCCGCTAGGCTATAAAACATTAAGAGAAATTTCTGACCAAACAGGAATTGATGATAATACTCTTAGAATGCGGATTATAAGAGAGATTAAAAAGCTTGGTGCAAAAGATTCTCTCAAATTAAAAACCGAAGAAGTTCCCTACATAATGGCTTTAGATAATAGAAATTGGGCAGTTAGAGAGGACATAGCAAGAGAATGGATTCGCGAAAAAGTAAATCTGAAAAGAGTAAAAAGCGGCGAGCTTGTTTACTATGGAGACATTGCTGCCAGCAGAGGGATAAAACTTGGTACTCTTGCTTCTTGGTTTGATCGTCCTCTATTTAGGGATAGGCCTGATTTAGTAGTTAAACTAAAAGGAAAGAGATACCTGACTAAAAAAGGAACAAAAATAATAGACAAAATAGTTATGTTTAGGAGAAAGGCAATTCCAATGAAAGAGGCCAATAGGATTCTTGGGAAGAGGCAAAGGAGTGTTTTGGAACGTAGGTGGGTTCCTTTAGGCCTTGTTAAAACAATAGAAGAACCATTCAAAGGAAAATTTTTCACAAAAAATGTAAGTTATGTTGATAGAGAACAAATAAAAAAAATAGCCGACTTTGAGAGAACACATTGCACTAGTGAGGAAGCCGGCAGAAGAATTGGTGTTTCTCCACCTATACTGCGTTGGTGGATTAAAACAGGGAAGCTCCCCACAGTTGAACATCCTTTGGGCTCGAATGCTTATAAGACTAGAAACCTGTATTTTGTGTCTGATTCCGTAGTTGAGGAACTGACTGCTGCGAAAAGAGAAAAGCCTGACGGAAAAATGGGTGAGTGGCTGGCAATAATTGAAAGAAGAAGAAAGGAACGCTTGGAAAGGGAAAGAAAGAAAAGAAAGCAAGTAACTAACTATCTTAAAAGCATAGATGGTGACAATCTTTTTTCTGCCTTAGATGTCTTAAGAGCAAGGGCTAGGACTCCTGCAATGAAAACATTCTTTAAGGAATTTGCCTATAGGCTTGCACAGGCTGCCCGTGAGGAAAGGTTAACACTTCAAACCCTACAGGAAACAATAAATGTGGTAAATGAAACACTGCGTTCAAAAGATTTATACTATGGTAGGAGAACGCTTGGAGAAATTGAGAAAAAACACTTCCTAAAAAAATGAAAAATTGTTTGATTATTAGGTTAGCAAGTTATCAACAAATCTTTCCTTATCAAAAATTTCCAAATCTTCGTATTTCTGTCCTGTTCCTAAAAACAAAACCGGTTTTTTCAAATTATGTGTGATGCTTAGAATGCTTCCTCCCTTAACATCTAAATCCGCCTTTGTTAAGATAACCGCATCCAGCCCAACATTTTCGTAAAACCCCCTGGCCTTTTCAAGCGCACTTTTTCCTGTAAATGCCTCAATAACAAAAACCTTCATATCTGGTTTTACAACCCTGTCGATTTTTTTCAACTCCTCAATTAAGTTTCTGTTTGTTTCTTGTCTTCCAGCAGTATCTATAAGAAGAACATCTGTTTTTCTGGACTCTGCGCTTTTTCTGGCGTCAAAGGAAACTGCGGCAGGATCTGCACCGTAATCGTGTTTTATGGTTTTTACTCCTAACTTGTCGGCATGTTCCTGAAGTTGTTCTATCGCTGCGGCTCTAAATGTGTCACTAGAGGAAAACATAACAGTTTTTCCCTTTTTTTTCAGCAAATATGCTAACTTTGCTATTGTTGTTGTCTTTCCATACCCATTATTTCCCAAAAAAAGAACAACAAATGGTTTTTGTTTTTTTTCCTCTATTTTTTTTAGGAAATCTCCCTCAACAAGAATGCCCTTCAAGACGCTTTTTACAATGTTAAAAATTTCTCTTTCCTCCTCCCCAACAACAAACTCCTTCGTCAATATTTTTTCCTCCAGTTTTTTAATAATTTCCTTTGTTGTTTTCTCGTCAACATCTGCCTCTAGCAAACTCAGCTCCAACTCCCATAAATAATCTTCAATCTCTTTTTCGCTTAACTTTATTTTTTTCTTAAAGATCGCGACAAGCTTTTTTCCAAGACCAATTTTTATCTTTTTTTCTTTCTTCTTTTTCTCTTTGGTAACTTTAACTTTTTTTCTAACTGGTTTTTCCTCAACAACCACTATCTCTTCTCTTTTTTTCTCAATCTCCCTTTCGGCTTTTTCCTCAACCTTCCCCTTCAGCTTATCGACAAAACCCCTTATTTTTTTCTTTAGAAGATCAAACATTTTCTCACTCTTTGATAAAAAACAGTTTCACAGCCTTAAAAAACCCTATTTTTCCTTTTTCTTCTCTAGTGTTGGCTTTTGCATCAAAAACGTTCTTAGTCTTGAGATGTTGTCAAGATGTTTGTTTAGGTCTGAACTAAGTTTTCTGATTCTGTCCCTCAACAAGCTTTTCTCTCTTTCTAAGTCCTTTATAACATCCTCTGTCTTTTTCTCAAGAACTATCCCGCTTACGTTAACAAGAACGTTGTTTTCGTCCTTTAGGTTTCCCTTTAGCAGTATGTTCCTCCCAATTGGAAAAAGCATTTCCTCGTCTTTCTTTCCCTTTATCCCTTCTAAGGTTTTTATAACAAATATTGTTTCTCTTAGCGTGTTATTCAACTTGTTTAATTCTTGCTTCATTCTGTCAACAACAAGCTCTTCGTTTCGGTAAAGTCTTGCTGCCTGCTCCCTGGTAAGTTGAATCCTTTTCACTTTTTTTTCTTCTGCTGTTTTCTTCTCCTTCTTTTTCCTGGCCATAACAACACCACCAACTAATAAAGTTTTAAAGTTTACTAAAACAAACTCAAACTAAACAAAAATCTCGTTGATTTTCCCTATCTCTATGGTTGAGCTTTCATCCCCCACCAAAAGCCCGTTTTTATTGCCAACAACTGAGTTAGAAACAAAGACATCCCCATAGTTTAGAGTTCCAATATCCCCCGGAACACCAAAACAACTTTCCAGTATTGTGAATTCTCTCTCACCCAACTCGTTATAGGCAAGAAATCCCCTATTGTTTGCAAAAACCATTGCCCCAACAACCTCTAGATTTGAAAGCTTTGTAACCAGGGTTTTTCTAATTCCGAAAAATCTTGAAATTTCCTCTGCTTTTTTTTCCAGCAGCGGAGAGATAAGGCAGCAGTTTTTGTTTAGTGAAATTAAGTTTCCTAAGGCATTGTGTATTCCCCCTATCTCCATTATTTCAAGCCCTTCTTTTTCTAAATTTCTTCTCTCTCTTTCTCCAATCTCTGTGGGAACCACAATCTTTTTTTTGTAAAGTTTTGTAAATACACCGATAAGGCTTGTTTCTAAAATATCCGCCTCTAGAAGAGGAACCCCAAACAAGTTCTCTAAATTCTTTTTTTGTTTTTTTGATATCTTGGGTATCAAACCTATCTCATCAGAAACCGAAGCAAAAACCCCAACAAAAGGACTT
>JAFCFF010000027.1 GCA_017608775.1 Candidatus Iainarchaeum sp.
TGGGTTTTTAGAAAAAAGAAGGAAAAAACACCTAGAAGAGAGAGAGAAAGAAATCTCTGAAAAACAAAGGCTGTTATGGAAATACTTTGTCCCAAGAAAAGTTGTTGAGATGCATTACGCAACCAACAAAGAAAGTGGAAAGGATATTGAAAGGATTTTTCTTGATTTTGACAGGGGAGAGGGAAGAACAGCCGAGGAAAGTTTGGGGGTTTTAAAACAGTTTTTGGTGGCACTTGATAAAGACAAGTCCCTCAAACAGGTTGTTGGGAAATACAAAAAAATTATTTCCTGGACAGGAGCTAGTTTTCATCTTTACATCCTGCTTGAGAAGCCAATAAATCACAAAACATATGACAAACTGTTTTTGACATACACAAAAGAGGAAACAAATATAGAGACATGGGTCTCGGAAATTGCTGAAAACTTTGATTTTGAGGTTAGGGCAGGACACGAAAGAGAAAAGGGAACCATAAACATAGATCCGTCCGGAACCCCCCCGGGAAAGCTAGCAAGAGTTCCCCTGGGAAGCATTCATTACAAAAATGAAAAAATCGATGGATTCTCCTATATTTTGAGAGAGGAAGATATAAAAAAGCCAAAACTCTTAGAGAAGTTAAAAAACACAACAGAAAAGAAAATTTTGGAAGACATAAAAAATGGTGAGTTTGATTGGATTTCAGGGGAAAAATACTCTTAGGAAATTATTTTTATAATAACAACCATTATTAAATTAAATACAAAAGAGGAGATAAAATGAGTGAGATAACAAGTGTTGAGCAACTTCCCGGGGTTGGGGCTGTAAGCCTAAAAAAACTATATGAAAACGGATATAGAACACTGGAAAGTGTTGCGGTCTCCTCCCCTGATGAGCTGAATGAGGTTGCTGGTTTGGGGGAAGGCACTGCCACAAAAATAATAAAAGTCGCAAGGGATGCCCTGAACATGGGCTTTGAGGAAGCAAGCAAGATCATGGAAAGAAGAAAAACCATTGAAAAGCTGACAACAGGAAGCCTTGCATTGGATGGTTTACTTGGTGGGGGTGTTGAGACACAAAGTATAACAGAAGTCTATGGTAAAATGGCATCCTCAAAAACCCAGTGGGCATATCAGTTAAGCGTTATGGCTCAGCTTCCAAAAAAAAGAGGGGGCTTGGATGGAACTGTGTTGTATATAGACAGTGAAAACAGCTTTCGTCCTGAGAGAGTGGTTAAGATAGCTGAAAAACACGGCCTAGACCCTAAAAAAGTTTTGAAAAACATATACTTTGCAAGGGCTTACAACTCAGACCATCAGATGCTTTTAATTCAAAAGGCAAAAGATATGATGAAAGAAAAAAACATTCGATTGGTTATTGTTGATAGCTTGACATCTTACTTTAGGTCTGAGTTTGTTGGTAGAGGAACCTTGTCGGAAAGACAACAAAAACTCAACAAACATCTGTCTGACCTGCAAAAGCTTGCGGAATTTTACAACGCCGCGATTTTTGTCACAAATCAGGTTATGAGTAGACCTGACATTCTTTTTGGTGACCCAACAGCACCAATTGGCGGGAATATTCTTGGACATGCCTCAAAAACCAGACTATATCTAAGAAAAAGTAAGGGAGATATAAGAATTGCAAAGCTTGTTGACTCTCCTTATTTACCTGAGAGAGAGGTTATATATAAAATTACAGAGAACGGAATAGAGGACGATCCCAAGTTTATAAAACAAACTGAGTAAAAATATTAAGGAGAATGTGCACTAATATATGGGGGTTGTATGAGGATAAACGTTACAGGCATGGCCTTGAAGGATGTCATGAAACTGATTGAGGAGTTGGGGATACAGGGATATACAGCTAGTATTAAAACTATGGGAAGAAAAACAACAATAATTGCAGAGAAAAAAGAAGATTTGACAAGGCCTTTAACCGAACAATAGTTTTTTGTTTTTTTATTTATTTTACCTGTTTTTATATTTTGTTTTTCATCTTCCAAAAATAATTTCCACAACATCCCTATTAACCAAGATGTGGTCTCTACCAACAAGCTTTCCTGTCTTTACGTCTACTGCCTTGATAAAGTGTTGTGCAATCTCCGAGTGAATTGCCTCTGCCAGGTCCAGAACCGTGGCTTTTTCAGGTAATAAAAAAGCATCTGGTAGAACCCTGCCCTCACTATCTTTTAGATTTGGGGAGGGAACAGGAAATACAACCTTGTACCCAAGAACCTCAAAAACTGCTTTGTTTAGGATCTCCTGTACTCCTGTTGAACCAAACTTTTCAAGAATTTTTTTTACAAGATTTAGGGCATCTTCTTGCTCTTTATTTAGGGGCTTTAAAATCCTGAAGTCATTGTCCCCTGGCAAATACTCTATCAAGCCTTGTTTATCTGCCTTTTTCAGTATAAGTTCTGCCTCTGAGGATACTGGAACAACAAGTGTTTGAACTTTGTTTTTTAGCTTTTCATAGTTTTCCCTTCCTTCTTTTATATCAACCTTATTGGCAGCAACAATTATGGGTTTTGATTTTTCTCTTAATGTTTTTGCAAATAAAAAAAGGTCTTCTGAACTCCAGTCTGAGAGTTTTTTCTCTCCAAGATTTATTTTTCTAAGCGAGAAGTCAATGTCATCCAGAGAAAGGCTTAGGCCAGATAATATCTGGAAAAGCACGTTCTTTTTTTCTGAGAACGAGGAAATTGGTTTTCTCTTTATGGTCTCAAAGTTTCTTTCCAAGATTTTTGAAAACCATAGGTTTACTTCTTCCTCCAAAAATCTTATATCTTCCAAGGGATTGTGTGTTCCGGGAAGAACAACATTTCCCTCAAAGTCAGTACCGCCAGAAAAATCAACGATATGGATTAGGAGGTTTGATTTCCTAAGGTCGTCCATAAACTTGTTTCCCAGTCCCTTTCCCTTGTGTGCCTCTGGAACCAGGCCAGCAACATCCATTATCTCTAAGGGAACAAATCTTTTTCCCCTTAAGCAAAAACCCTCCCTTGGGTTACAGGTAACCCCAAATTCCCTGTCCACACAATCTACCGAAACATAAGCAACTCCCTTGTTTGCCTCTATTGTTGTGAAGGGATATGGGGCAATTTGTGCAATCTGCGCTGTTGCTGCTGAAAAAAAAGTGCTTTTGCCTACATTTGGTTTTCCAACCAAACCAACAATCATGAAAGAAAAAAGAATAATAGCATTTAAAAGGAATTACGCTTTGTATGAAAAGCTTTAAAAGGAATTAGAAAAAATATAAGTTATGGTCTTTGATTTTTTGATTCAGATGTTGGAAGCAGTTCCTTTTTTTTCATATGTTTTTTTCGGTAACAGTATAGCAAGATATCTTATCTTCATAGCTTTTTTGGTTGTTTTGGCAGTTGTTGTTAAGCTGATATATCTTGGCCTCAAAAAAATTCTTTCAAAAATTTCAACAGAGGATAGAAAAACATTGAGAGAAAATCTGTTTGATGCCTTGGAGGAACCAATCATTGTCTTGATTGCTATATTTGGTCTGCAAATCGCAAAAGGAATTTTAATATTGGCAGAAAAAGCCTCAAATATCTATTCATCAACGATAAAAATTTTGTTTACAGTCTTGTTGGTCTGGGTTGTCTATAGAGCAATTATTTTACTTATTGTTATTTACCTAAAACCAAGGGCAGAAAAAAGCAAGGGAAAATTTGATGATCAAATTATTTTAATGTTTAGAAAAGCTCTAAACTGGATATTTGTCCTTGTGATAGTTTTAATAGTGCTAAAGGGATTTGGGTTTAATATTTCTGTTTTACTTGCTGGCTTGGGGATTGGTGGTTTGGCTATTGCCTTTGCAGCCCAGGAAACCCTTGGAAACCTACTTGGTGGGATAACCTTGTTTGCAGACAGAGCCTTTGAAATAAGGGACTTTATTAGTGTGGCTGGTAAAACAGGAACTGTGGAGGATATGAGTCTAAGGAGTACAAAAATAAGGACTCTTGATGGTACACTAGTTACAATACCAAACAAAACAATAGCAAATGAAAATGTTGAGAACTACACCAAAAGAAAAAGTTATTTTTATAAGATTACAATAGGACTTACCTATGGTACCTCGGCTGAGAAAATAAAAGAAGCACAGAAAATTCTTGAAAAAATCGCAAGGGATGTTGGAGTTGAGTTTGTAAGAGCTAGTTTTTACAGTTTTGGAGATTTTAGCCTTAATCTGGATGTTGCCTATAACATAAAAGATGTCAAAAACTATCAAGATGTTGTTGGGTGGAGAAACAAAATAAATATGGAAATCTTAAAAAGGTTTAATAAGGCAAAACTAGACTTTGCGTTCCCTACACAAACAATTCATTTGAAAAAATAAAAAAATCAAAGGAAAAGAGGCTCAAAATCAATTTCTAAAACGCTTGTTGGGTAGTAAAGATTAAAGTTTTCCAAAACTAAGGGATGTAAATCTCCTATCAGCCCAATTTTCTTGTCTTTTATATAAACATCTGCTTGTCTTCCAACTATCAAGAAAGGATATCTACTTTCCCTCAAAACAAATTTCTTATCTAAAGTCTTTTCCAGGGTTTGTAAAATCCTTCTTGTGTCTGTGAAGTTTGCCCCAGCATGTGTCACGATGGCAGATAGCACAGTCTTGTTTTCAGACCTTGTTTCTTTTTTTGGGTTTGGAAGAAGAATGTCTGAGACCTCAAATATTTTTATTGGATGCTCCTTGTCCTTGTTGTTTGAGGAAACCTCCACAAGCTCTGGGAGTATTGAGATCCTTAACATGTTCAGCCCTGCCTCCTCTGAGGATAGAAGAGGAACAAACTCTTTCCATTCTTTTTTCCCTTTGGTTAAAAACTTGGAAAATTGTTTTTGTTTGTTTGTTAATGAGAAGGTAAATACCTCCTGAAAACCAAGAGAAAACATTATTTCCTTAAGTTTTAGCTTGTTGTCTTCTTCCTTAAGTGTTTTGGCGGTTGTGTAAACCCTAGGAAGCATGGATGGGATTTTATTTACGTCATATACTCTCATAACATCGTCAACAACATCAACCTCATGTAAGATATCTGTCCTAAATGCAGGATATTCTATATCAAGATAGCTTTTTGTTTGTTTGAGAACCCTGTACTGCATCCTTTCCAAGAGATTTTTTATTTCTTTTTTCTTCAGGGACAAACCAAGAAGACTTTGTATTGTTTTTGTGTTTACTCTTATTTTCTCATATGATAAATCAGGGAGAGAAATTCTTTTTTTTCCATAGAAATGCCTTACCTCATAAATTTTCCCCCCAACATCCTGAAACCAAGAAACAAGAATGTTGAGGACCCTTTTCAAAAACTCCAAGTCATGTCCAGAACACTCTATAAAAACATTTTTTGTTTTTTCTGTTACTCTTCCCGTCAACTCTGAGTTTATGATGGGAGGCATTGAAAGGATTTGTTTCTTTGCATCGATGAAAACAGGATAGGAAGAAAATTTCTTAAGTAGGAAACCATATTTCTGTCCTGTTGGGTGTTTCTCAAGAATCTCCTGTCCTGTCATTTCCCTGAAAGAGTCAAGAGGCTGAAACCTTATTTTTTTCTTTGGTAATGCCATGTATCTAATTGGGAATTTTATCTTCTCCATTGGATAAACACCGATTGCTCCCTTCTTTCTATTTCTTAGAAAAGTAGTGTGGAGTTTTTCCTGGAGCCAGATCATTTCCTTCAACAAATCTTCGTTGAGTTTTAATCCCTTAACAACAGCAGAGGCTGTATATGGCCTTACTTTTTTTGTGTTTGGGTGAATATAAATTTTATACTTTGATTTTCTTACTTTTTGTGTCTTGGGTTTTTTCCCAAGATAAAAATTCAGAAGTCTCACAACTGCTTGTGTTGAAAGTAAATCAGGCCTGTCAGGAGTTATCTCTATTTTAAGTATATCTTCCTTTTCGTTATAGCCTTCAACCTCGAAGCCAAGGGTAAACAAAACCTCTTTTATTTTTTCCAACGAAAGCTTTGTTTCTTTTTTTAAAATTTTAAGATTTGCATCTAGGACAACCATTAAATCACCTTAGCAGTTTGGAATTGCGAACCATGTCTAGGTCTGCCTTTGGACCTATTAAGTTTCTAATATCTTTTGTTCTTGTCAAACCCATCGCAAGCCTTTCAACACCCAGGCCCCAAGCAAGGATGTTTTCCTTAATTCCAAAGGCCTCAAGCGTCTCTGGCCTGAAGATTCCTGAGTTTATGAGTTCTATCTCCCCAAGGCCCTTGAAATAACCTATTGCCTCTAAGCTTGGCTCTGTGTAAGGGTTGTAATATGGTTTGAACTTGATTTTCTCAACACCAATAAACCTATAAAACTCAGATATTGCTCCCTTTAGGTGTTTTATATTCAGGTTTGTGTCTGAGGGAGAAACTATAAATCCCTCACACTGGTGAAACTCAGGAAGATGTGTGGCATCGCTTGTTTCATTTCTAAAAACCCTGCCTATGGAAAAGTATTTTCCTGGCTTCTCAACTCCTTTGTAAAGAGCCCTAAAAGATTCTGCTGTTGTGTGTGTTCTTAAAAGAAGTTCCATCGCAGCCAATGGATCCCATCTGTAGCCATATCCCTTTGAGTTTTTAAGTCCTTTTTCCTGAACCCTTGCTATTGTTTTTACGAGTTTTTTGTTTTTTGGTAGGGCTCCTTTTTTTCCTAGGTAAAAAGTGTCCTGCATCTCCCTTGCAGGGTGGTCCTGAGGAATAAACATAACATCCATGTTCCAAAAAGCTGTTTCTATCCATGGTCCTTTCATCTCCTGAAAGCCTAACTTAAGAAAGGTCTCTCTTATTTGATTTATAACCTCTGTTAGAGGATGCGGCCTTCCCAGGACAAGGTCCTTAACAGGCGACATAACATCAAAGCTTCTGAATTTTTTTCCCTTCCAAGTCTTCTGTCTTAGGATTTCCGGTGTTAGGAGGTCTATCTCTCCCTCCTCAGGGCTTTCAAGAGCATTTCTTCCTTTTTCTGTTATCGTTGCTATAAAATCAGTCTTTTTTCTCTTTTTAACAAAGCCCCTTTTTTCTAGGCTTGAGAGAGATATCTGCTCTTCCCTGGAAAACTCCTTAAGGGGTTTTTCTTTATCAGAAATTTTTATAAGAAGTTTTTTTTCCTCTAAATCCTCTCCAATGGCATGTTTTCCCTTTTCCGTCAACCTAAAAACAATCCTTGCTTTTTCCCTTGAAATTTTTATCCAGCCTCTTTTCAAGGCAAAACCAACAGCGATATCCAGCTCTTGTTTTGGGAGAGAAACTAAGGAAATATCAGCCGCCCCACCTTTTTTGTCTAGCTCTAAGATA
>JAFCFF010000001.1 GCA_017608775.1 Candidatus Iainarchaeum sp.
TGAAATATTGGCTCTTTTTTTTTTTTGTTCCTTGATAAATGGCTCCTCAAACCCCGCTTCTGTGTTTACTATGCCAAGACACACAACAGAACCCGAGGGGATCTCCTCAACCAAGACCTTTATCAGGGAACGATACATAGAAGAGAAATAAGAAAAGAAAATAAAAGCCTTTTCAAAAAATAAGTTTTGCTTCCCAGAAAATTAAAAAGATAAAAGAAAGGCTTTTATAGGAAAATAAGTTTTTCTCTTCGGAATGGTTAAAAAAACACAGGAGTTGATGCAGGTAAGGCTTGAAGAAGGCAAGAGCGACATTGAAACCCTCAAGAAAACTGAAAAGAAGGCATTGGAGGTTGCTATTGCCATAGCCCATGATAAGGCAGGAAGTATAATAGTTGTTGGGGACACCCAAAGCTACTCGATGCATTTTCCAAACTTTTTTCATGGAAAAAAAGTCTATATTTTTGACAAGGGAATGGTAGAGGTCTTAAGAAGACTGGGGGAGATAGACGGGGCCTTGATAATAGCACCAAACGGAAGGATAATGGCCTATGGTACGCGTTTGCTAAAACAAAAAACAATGAAGGGAAAAGGAACAAGACATGCTGCTGCCTTTGGAATAAGTGAAGAGGAGGGAGTCACAGCAATTTTAATAAGTGAGGAAGACAACAACATAAAGATATTCAAGAAAGGTAAGCTTATCTTAGAGATAAACCCATACAGCAAAAACATCGAGGACAACATAACAAAAATCGTGGATCTAATCAACAACCCAACCATAGCTGTTTTAGCGGGAGCAAGCGTTGCAGCACCCATACTGGGAATAACTTTTGTTCCTGGAATTATTGTGTTTACCGGAAGCTACTATATAGCAAAGTCTCTTTTTGAACTTCTTAAAAACTTTGAAAGAAACTTTCTAAAAAGAAGAAGGTTGTTTTAGCTTGTTGTTTAGTATGCCCCGGCCGGGATTCGAACCCGGGTCTCGGCCTCGAGAGGGCCGAATCATTAACCAACTAGACCACCGGGGCCTCAAACAAACTAGAAAAAGAAAAACATTAAAAATAGAAATTTAAAGGAGTGGGAAGGAAAACCAATAAAAAATAGTAAAGTGTCTTGTGCTAATATTCTTCCTCTTTTTGAGGAGGCTCTTCATCCTCAAATTCCTCTTGCATTTCTTCTTCCACTGCCTCTATCTCCTCCTCAAAGGATTCTTCCTCTCCACACTCAGGACATTTTTCAGGTGGTTTATCTCCCCTATACTCATATCCACAATATATACAAACAAATGTGGGCATTTTCCTACCTCCAAATAATTAAGTAAAGAAAGATATGTGAAAACTTAAAAATGTTTCATTTATTGGGGAATCTTAGAAAACAGTTGCTTGACAAGACTTATCAATATTTTAAAATTTATAAGGTTATTTTAATTTTATATTAACAGCTCCTGTAGCTCAGTGGTAGAGCGCTTCACTGGTAATGAAGAGGTCCTGGGTTCAAGTCCCAGCAGGAGCTTTTATGATAAGAAAGGTAAGGGTTGTAGGAAGAAAAAGTGTTTTTAAGGGGGATAAGTTCAATCTCTTGCTTGAACGCTTTAAAATAGAAAAAGATGGCAGGGTGTTAGAGGTTGAAAGAGAGGTGGATCATGGGCCTAACACGACAATAATCTTGCCTTTGTTCAAGAATAAAGATATCTTATGCATAAAAGAATTTAGGTATCCTTTGAGAAAATGGTTTTATGAGTTACCTGCTGGCACAGAGAAAAAAGGAGAGCCAATACTAAAAACAGCAAAAAGAGAGCTTTTGGAGGAGACAGGATACAAAGCAAAAAAATGGGTTAAGTTAGGGGAGTTTTACTACAGACTGGCAAGAACATCAACAAAAACAACAATATTTTTGGCAGAGAACTTGGAAAACATGAGAAAGAAACATTTGGAGAGGTATGAAATGATAAAAACAAAAAGAATGAGTTTAAAAGAGTTTGAAAGGCTTTTTTTGAAAAATAGAAAGACAGAAGGAAACTTTGTTCTTGCCTATTATCTTGCAAAGGAAAAGGGATTTATATAGTATGGGGCTTGTAGTGATAAAATGGAATTGGGCTATTTAAATATCAAAGATAAAAAAGATGAGAAAGTAATCTTGGATGGCGAAGATGATAAAAGCATTCTTGATTTTTGCATAAAAAGTTTTAATATTCTTGAAGAAAAACTATTGGAATGGTCAGTAAACCATATTGATAAAAATATTTTTGAAGATGGAAAAAATTTTGAGAAATTTTGGAAAAAAATAAAAGGAAGGGAAGGTAAAAAAGCTGCTGAAAATTTTTTAGTTGGAATAAAAGATAAAAAAATTGAAAAGCTTTTGTTAGTCTTCTCAAAGATAATACTTTTCAGGAGTTTTTTCTACAACAAAACAAGAAAAGAGGGAATAGGGTTTGGAGAAGGGGATCAAATTGTTTTTTATGTAAGTACTCAAAAATGGAAAGCTGTGAGAAAAATTAACTTTGAAAAAAACACTTTGAAGAAAAATGTTGTTCTGTTCTTTACAAACTTGTTTGCAAGTCTTGAAAGAAAAATTGAGGAAAAGCTCCATAAATTTTTTGGGAAAGAAAATTTTGAAAATTTTCTAAAAGATATGGAAAAAAGAAAAATAGGTGATTTTAAGGATTTAAGCAATGTCAAAGAAGAAATAAAGGAATTCTTAGATGGAAAGATACAAAAAAATTTAGAATTTTTAGCAAATTTTATTATTTTTGTTTTACTTTATAAAAAAGGATTTAAAATTCTATACAAAGAAGCAGAACAAAAATTAAAAATTCCGAAGGGAACAAAAATATAAAGCTTAAAAGAATTGTCTCTGTTTTAATTAGTAATAAAAGAAGAAAAAAGGGGGTAACTAGAATGGTTGATGGAAGAGGGCGTATGGGCGGCTATGGTCTTGGCCCTGGTGGGGAATGTGTATGTCCAAAATGTGGTTACAGGATGACACATCCAAGAGGAATTCCCTGCTATAAACAAAAGTGCCCAAAATGCGGAGAATTAATGAAAAGAGCTTAGTAGATACAAATGAAAAAAATTATTGTAGTAGTTGTTGCAGTTTTTGTAGTTTTTTTGTTGATTTTGTTTTTTGGCATCAAAAACACATACAAAAAAGAAAAAATGGTTGAAGACATGGGAAGTGAAAAAGAGGTGGAAACAAAAGATAAGATAGGTTTAAGCTTGATTACAACTTATGACAACTACAAATTCAACCCAGAACTAAAAACAGGATGGGGATTTTCCTGTTTAATAAAAATAGAAGATAAAAACATATTGTTTGACACTGGAGGCGATCATCTAAAGCTTTTATATAACATGGAAAAACTGAAAATAGATCCCAAAAAAATTGATATGGTTGTGTTATCACATATACATTGGGATCATGTTGGCGGTCTTGCAGGAATACTAGAAACAAACCCCAATGTTGATGTGTACCTCCCAAAATCCTTTCCGCCCAAGTTTAAGGAGGAAATAAAGTCATATGGGGCACGTGTTGTAGAAGTTGATAATGCAACAAAAATATTTGATGGAGTTTACACAACTGGCGAACTTGGAACATGGATAAAATGGATAAAAGAACAGTCTCTGATTGTTAAGACAGAAAAGGGTTTGGTTGTTGTAACTGGTTGTGCACATCCCGGAGTCGTTAATATTGTTAAGTCAGCAAAAAAACTAATCAATGATAAAGTATATCTTGTTATTGGGGGGTTTCATTTACTGGCTGCTACTGATCTTAGCTTAAGAAAAATAATAAAAAATTTTAGAGAGCTTGGTGTAAAAAAAGTGGCACCTTGTCATTGTTCTGGTAACAGAACAAGAAAATTGTTTGAGGAAGAATACAAAAAAGATTTTATAGAAAACGGGGTTGGAAAAATAGTCAAAATATGAAGAGTAGTAAAGAGTTTTGCTTGAGAGACAGCAGTAAAATAACATGGGCACAAAATTTAAGATTTATAAATTTGCTTCTTCTTTTTCTTTTTAGGGCCTGTGGTGTAGTTTGGTCTAGCATCGGGGCTTTGGGAGCCTCAGACCCCGGTTCAAATCCGGGCAGGCCCATCCTAAAAAAATAGTTATTTTTTTGAAATAGTTTCCTCTGATATTTTTTTCTTTTCTTCCTGTCTTTTTTTCTCTATGGATTCAAAAAGAGTTTGGGAAATCTTTGTTGGGTATTTTCCTGTTAGACATGCATCACATATTTCGTCTCTTCCGATAGATTTTTTTAGGTTTTCTAGGGTCATGTAAATAACCTCATCAGCACCGATTTCCCCTGCGATTTCTTCCTCGGTTTTATAGGAGGCCATAAGCTCTGCTCTTGTTTGCATGTCAATACCATAAAAGCAAGGATATCTTATTGGCGGCGTTGTTAAAAGAAAGTAAACTCTTGAAGCGCCTTGTTTTCTTAACATTGAAATTATTTTTTTTGCTGTTGTGCCCCTAACAAGAGAGTCGTCGATCAAAACGATTTTCTTTCCCTCAATCTCTTCTTTTATGGGCATTAGTTTTAGCTTTACGGCGTCTTCTCTTTTTGTCTGGCCTGGCATGATAAATGTCCTTCCAACATATCTGTTTTTCACAAAAACTTCTCTGTATGGCATATCTGTTAGCTCAGCAAAGGCCTGGGCTGCGACTATGGAGGTTGTTGGAACAGGAGTAACAATATCTGCATCTTTTTTTAATCTTAGCCATTGCAGAGCAAGAAATTTCCCAAGGTTTCTCCTAACACTATAAACAAGTTTTTTCTCAAAATAGTTGTCAGGTCTTGAGAAATATGTGTACTCAAACATGCATGGCTTTGGCTCGGCAGGCACTATTTGTTTTGAGAGGATTTCTCTTTTGTTAAAGGAAATAAAAATTGCCTCTCCTGGTCTTACATCCCTAGAGTATGAGAAGTCAAGCATATCAAAACACTGAGTTTCAGAGGAAAAAGCAAATTCCTTTCCAAATGGAGTTTCCTTTAACCCAAGAACAAGAGGCCTTATCCCAAACCTATCTCTAAAGGCAAGCATCCCGTTTTCAAGAACGCAAATAACAGAGTAGGCACCATTTAGCTCAGACATTGTCTCCTCAACTGCCTTGAATATATTTTCCTCTGTTGGGGGGGATAGCTTAGAAGAAAAAATTTCCAAAATAAGTTCTGCATCACATCCTGAGGAAGTTTTGTGGGTTTGAACCAGGTTATGATAGTTTGCGATGTTTCCGTTGTGGCATAAAGCAATCTTTCCTGTTTTTTTGTTTTCCCTTAAAAACGGCTGGGCATCCTCTGCCTTGCCCCCGCCGACTGTTGGGTATCTTGTCTGTCCTATCGCAACAAATCCCTTTAACTCAGCAACAATTTTTTGTAAAAAAACCTCATCAACATATCCCTTTCCCTTGTGGGAGTAAAAATTCTTTCCATCAAAAGACACAATCCCGGCAGCATCTTGCCCCCTGTGCTGAAGAAGAAGTAGTGCTTTATAAACGTCGATACTAGCGTTGTTTCCTAAGGATAAAAAACCAGCAATGCCGCACATCAAAACCTAAAAAACCTCTCACAAAAAATATTTAAAGGTGTCAATATAATTTGTTTTTATTTGTTTTCTTCCTCCATTTTTTTACCCCTCATAGCTCAACGGTAGAGCGCTCGGCTGTAGTCGTTGTTTGCCTAAACGGCAGAAACCGAGAGGTTCCCGGTCCGAATCCGGGTGAGGGGACTCCACACAACCAAGCCTAACCAGGAATTTGTTTGTTTCTTTTCTTTATCATCTCCAAAACAAGGAAAACTATGTCTTTTGCCTCTTTTCTTATTTTCATTTTTTCTATTATTTTGCTTGCTTTGTTGAGATGATTAATAATTTCTTTTTTCATTTTTTTAGAAACTCCATGTTTTATAGCAATTTTTCTAACTCTGTCAAGGGTTTCCCTTCTCTGGGGCTTTCCTAGAACAGATTTCAGAAATTTTTTCTCTTTGGCATTTGCTTTTGTGTATACTCTCTTGAAAAAAACTGTTGCTCTATCTTCCTTTAGGTCAGAACCGATAGGCTTTTGCAAATATTTTTGTGTTGCAAATATTCCCAACAAATCATCTTGCATTTGGAATGCTTTTCCTGCAAGTAATGCAAAACTCCTAAACTCTCCCTTGTAGCCCCCTGTCGCAAGAGCATATCCGACAGATAAAGGCATCTCAAAGCTGTAAAAGGCAGTTTTATTCAGGGTTGAATAGAAAATTTCTTTTTCAGAAAGAGTTTCTATGTTTGTGGCCTTGTTTGTTATGTCAAGAATTTCTCCAAGTCCTGTTCTGGAGGCACAATCAAAAGTTGTTTTCAAAGCAAAATATTTGTTTTTGGTTGGAAGCTTTATTTTATCAATACTTTTCAAACAATCAAAAAGAAGCAAATCACCAAAAATCATTGCCAGCTCTTTTGCTTCTCTATATTTTTTTCTCTTGAGTTGAATATGGAATGTTGGGACGCCTCTCCTTAAATTGTCATTATCAACAATATCGTCATGTATCAAAAGAAAATTGTGAATTCCCTCCACCAATGCAAGGATGTGAAGAACAACCTTATAGTTTTTCTTTTTTGTGAGATATCCGGCAGCAACAAGCAAAGGCCTTATTCTTTTTCCTCCCTTTGACAAAGAAAGATAAATGTTATAATACTCTGGTAGTTCTTTTTTGTAATGTTGTAGTGCAAAACGTTTGATTTCTCTGTCTGTGTTTTTTACGATATCCTTAATCAAACTAACTGTTTTTTCCATGTTTTTTTTCATTAAGACTAAAGAGAAATAGAGGTTTAAAAAAGTTGGGTTTATTTTTGAGAATGTTTGTATTTGGGTTTGAGCCTGGCTTTTTTAACAACAAGATAATGCTCAAACTCTCCCTTGCTTTTGATTTCTTTTTCTTCAAAAACTATTTTTTTCTTGAACAACGGCATATCCAAAACAAATGTTTCTGCCTCCCCTCCCTCAAACGCGGGGTTGAAACGAAATTTTTTGCTCAAGTAAATTATTTCTTTTATATCCTCCATACCAAGAATTTTACCCAAAAACTTTGTTGGAATGCCTTGGCTTGTTATTTTTGTTAGGGTAAATAAAAAATTGTTTGTTATAAGCTCTTGTAGGTAGCTTTCCTGGCTTTTTTTCCAGAGTGGGGAAAAAACTTCCAACCCTAGCTTATTTGCAATTTGTTTAACCCTTTTACTTTGATATTCAGAGGCAAGGGCACCAACAGAAATTGCTTTGATCTTAAATTTGTTTTTTGCTTTTTTAACGGCTTTTTCCAAGTCCCTAAGCTCCTTTTCCTTTTCTCCTTTTGTTTTTTGGAGGATAATTGGAATATCAAGGGCTTTTTTCTGTAATTCAAGCAAACTGATGTCCGGGTTATGAAACATAAATGAAAACTCATTAATCGGTTTTATTGAAATCAGGCAAGATATGTCGTATTTTTGTTTGTTTGCCAAATAAAGAGAAAAAAGACTGTCTTTTCCTCCAGAGGAGAGACAGCCCAGCCTTGTTTTTTTGTTTTTTTGTACCATAAACAAAAGCGCATAGAAATTTTATAAAATGGTTTTGTTCTTTTAAAAAAAATTTGATTTGGATTTTTTTTCTTAGTTTGTTGTTTTTTTAATTTATTACAATAATGTTCTTTTAATTTATTACAATTTTCTTTAAAACTTTTTAAAACAACTTTAAAAAATAAAAAAACATAAAAAAAAGATAATTTTTTGTTTTATTTTGTTTTATTAAGAAAAAGTAAACTTTTCAAACTAAAAAATAAAAAAGAGATAAATTTTCTTTTGTTTTTTTAAAAAAAAATAAAAAGCACGAAAATAAAATAGAAAGATATAAAAAGAAAGAAAAAAATATTCTAATTGTTATTTAAGTTTGTTTGGAGGTGTACATAAATGGTTAAAAGAAAGAAAGCTAAGAAAAAAACAACTAAGAAAAAGAAAAAGAGAAGGAGATAGATAAATTAAAAACTCGATGAAAAGATTGAGAGTTTTTGTTTGTTTTATCTACCTTTGTTTTTTATTCTTTGTTTTTTATTTTATATTTTTCTTTTTTATTCTTTTCCTATATTTTTGTTTTGTTTTTGGGAAAACATAAAAAGAGTTGTTAAGAATTAAGCTAATATGGGAATAGGTTTTGAGGAGTTAAAAAAACGAAGGAAAAAAATGAACATTTTTGAGATTGACTTTCCTGAGGAAAAAAGAATTGAGGATGTGAAAAAAAAGCAGAGACTAAGTTTGCCTGATTTTGTTTTCAACGAGTTCAAGAAAAAACAGTATGGAATATACGGTCATTCCGGGGTTCAGATTTGTGAATGGACTAAAAAGGCAATAAGAAATAAGGGGGTTTGTTACAAGCAGAGGTTTTATGGGATTGACTGTCATAGATGTATGCAAATGTCCCCGGCAATTGCTTGGTGTCAGGAAAACTGTATTTATTGCTGGAGACCAATGGAGTTTATGAAAAAAACAAGCTTTGGGAAAAAAGAGGTTGATCCCCCAGAAAATATCATAAGAGCATTAATTCCACTAAGAAGGCAGCTTCTTTCCGGGTTTAAGGGAAACGAAAAAATAAATAAGACTCTTTTCAAGGAGGCATATGAAAAATTTCCTAGCCACTGGGCAATAAGCCTGTCTGGAGAACCAACTCTCTATCCCTATTTGCCAGAAATGATAAAAACTTTGAAAAAACATCCAGAAGTAAAGAGTGTTTTTCTTGTCACAAACGGACAAGAACCAAAGATGTTAGAAAAGCTGTGGAAGGAAAACGCCTTACCAACCCAGCTTTATCTAAGCTTTGAGGCCTCCAACAAAAAGTTGTTTGAGACGATAAATAAACCTGTCTACAAAGATGCGTGGAAAAGAATTTTGAAAAGCCTGGAGCTTGTGAAAAGGCTTCCATGCAGAAGAGTCATAAGATATACCCTAATTAGTGGAATTAACGATAAATTTGTTGGGGAAACAGCAAAGCTGCTGAGGAAGACCAGGGCAGACTTTATCGAGGTTAAGGCATATATGTTTCTTGGTTTTTCTAGAAAAAGACTAATGAAAGAGAATATGCCGACATATAGAGAGGTGCTTGGGTTTTCAAAAAAGCTAGAAAAGGCCATGCCAGAATATAGGATTATAGATAAGCAGAGAGACTCAAGAATTGTTCTTTTAAGATATGATAGGTCAAGATATGAAAATATCATAAAAGGGAAAAAACAGGGAAAAACCTGAAAAACAGCTGATTTTTAAGGGAAAGGATTTTAAAATTTTCCCAACGTTATAAACATAGAGAACAGCTATTTTTTGGCAAGGTGTGTTGATGGAAGAGCTGAAGCATATATATGTTCCAAAACATAGGCTTTTAAACGAGGAAGAGAAAAAAAAGGTTATAAAAAAGTATGGTGGAATAAGCCTTTTTCCAAAGATAAAAAGAAATGACCCGGCAATAAAACATCTTAAGACAAAGCCAGGAAATATGATAGAAATAGAGAGGGAAAGCCCTACCGCAAAAAAAACAAGCTATTATAGAATAGTTGTTGTTTAGTTTATTGAAATTTTAGGCTTGTGTGCTGTTCTCTGCTGGAAAGGAGATTTAAATGAGAGAGCTTCTTAACCTGAAAAAAGGTAGCTATGTTGACCAGATTATAGATTCATATAACTATTTTTTGGAAAAAAGCATTCAAGAAGTTATAGAAGAAAATAAACTCATTGTACCTAAAACAGAAGATATTAGGGTTGAGCTAGGCAGGATGGAAATAACAAAACCCAGGATTATTGAGGCCGACGGCTCCCCAAGAAAGGAGTTTTATCCCATGGAGGCAAGACTCCGAGACAGGAACTACTCAGGACAGATTTTTGTTGAGATGAAACTTTTTAGAAGAGACATTGAACAGGATTTGAGGATGACAAACATAGGAGAGTTACCTATAATGTTGAAGAGCAAGAAATGTTGGCTTTATGGTTTGTCTGAGGAGGAGTTGGTTGAAAGGGGAGAAGATGCCTTAGATCCCGGAGGCTACTTTATCATAAATGGTGTTGAAAAAGCGCTGACAACACAGGAGGCAATTGTAAGTAACAGGGTCTTACTTTCAGAGGCCTTGAAGGGGCATGTTGCCGAAACAATAAGCATAAAGGGAGCGTTTAGGGGGAAGGTAAGGCTGGAAAGAAGCAAAGATGGAATGCTTTACATAACCTTTCCTGCTTCCCCAAGAAGACTTAAGTTTATAACTCTTATAAAAGCCCTTGGAATGAAAAGCGATCAGGAGATACTAAGGGGGTTTGGGGATCTGGAAGAGCTAAGAAACGACATTCTCCTTAACCTGGAACAAAACGATATTGAAAGGGAGAGAGATGCCTTAGATGTCATAGGAAGATATGTTGCACCTGGCCAGCTTATAGATTATAGATTAAGAAGGGCACAGGAGATTATCGATAGCTATCTTCTTCCACACATAGGACAACAGCCAAGAGACAGGCTTGCCAAGGCTTTTTTCCTTATTACAATGGCTGAAAAGGTTGTTGAGTATGCCTATGGGTATAGAAAGGCAGATGACAAGGACAACTACATGAATAAAAGGCTGGAGTTGGCCGGGAAGTTGATGGAACATCTGTTTAGATATGCCTTCAAAAACTTTGTCAAAGACATAAAATTTCAGATTGATAGAATGGTTGTAAGAAGAAGGGGAGTAAACATAAATACCATAGTAAGACCAGGTGCTCTAACCGAGAGAATAATGTCTGCAATGGCAACAGGTACTTGGGTAAATAACGTAACAGGCGTTAGCAAGTATATGGACAGGGAAAACTATGTCTCTGCCTTAGCAGATCTAAGAAGGCTTAAATCTCCGTTGGACACAGGAAAAGAAATATACGAGGCAAGGGATGTTCACGGCACCTACTGGGGAAAAATATGCCCTATTCACTCTCCTGAGGGCCCTCCTGCAGGCCTTGTAAAATACCTGGCGATAAATGCAGAGGTCACAACCGACATCGATCCAGATACGATAGAAAAGTTTTTGTTAAGGGAGGGAGTAAGTCTGAAAAAGAAATGAGAGGAAAAAGTGGGAAAATGGTGGAAAGATGAAAAACTTAGCAAAGATTTATGTTAACGGAAAGCTTATTGGTTTTCATGAAAAACCATTGGAGCTGAGGGAAAAATTCATAAACATGAGAAGACAGGGAAAAATTGCTAATGGGATAAGTATTTCCTACGATGACTTCACAAACGAAATTTATGTAAACACCGAGGGGGGAAGGCTCTTACGTCCAGTCATTGTTGTAAAAAGAGGGAGAAGTCTTCTGACAAATGAGCTAAAAGAAAAGGTTTTAAAAGGAGAGATTTCCTGGGAAGAACTTGTAAAAAAAGGAGTTATAGAATACCTGGACACAGAAGAAGAGGAAAATGCCTTGATTGCACTAGATGAAAAAGAACTAACAAACAAACACACACATCTGGAAATAGATGGTTTGGGCCTGCTTGGGCTAATGGCAGGAATGATTCCGTTTGTTGAGCATAATCAGCCCTATAGGTCTGCCCAGGGCGCAAAGATGTTTAAACAGGGGCTGGGAATTCCGGGAACCAACCATTGTCTAAGAACAGATACTGAAAGCTACTTGCTTTGGTACCCACAAAAAACCATTGTAAAAACAAAGATAACAGACGCCCTGAAAATAGATGAAAGACCATTTATGCAGAACTTTGTTGTTGCGATTATTCCTTATTACGGATATAACGCCTTAGACGCCTTGGTTATAAGCAGGGGCGCTGTTCAAAGAGGGCTTGGGAGAGCAAGTTACTTTAGAACATATTCTGTTGGTGAATATCACTATCCCGGAGGACAGAGAGATAAGTTTGAAATTCCTGATGAGAGTGTGGAGGGATACCTGGGTGAGGAGCTTTACTCAAAACTTGGCGAAGATGGCCTGGCAGAACCCGAGACAAAGGTGGAGGAAGGGGAAGCAATGATAGGAAGAACAAGTCCTCCTAAGTTTATTGAGGAGATTACTGAGTTTGGGGTGATAAAGGAAAAAAGAATTGATAACAGCGTTACGGTTCCAAAGGGAAAATCCGGCTTTGTTGACAAAGTTTTCATAACTGAGGGACCAAACGGAGAAAGGCTTGTCAAGGTTAGGATTAGAAGCGATAAAATTCCTGAGATTGGGGATAAGTTTTCATCAAGACATGGTCAAAAAGGAGTTGTTGGTTTGGTTGTTCCTGATGAGGACATGCCATTCAACGAACAGGGAATAAGGCCTGACTTGATAATCAACCCACATGCAATTCCATCAAGAATGACTTTGGGGCATGTTCTTGAGATGTTGGTAGGACTGCTTGGCACAGAAAAAGGAGAAATCATTGATGGGAGTGCCTTTCAGGAAAACAGCTATGAAAAATTTGGTGAAATGATTGAGAAAATAGGTTATAGAAAAGATGGAAAACAAGTATTTTATGATGGAATAACAGGAGAAAAATTCGAGGGATTGGTCTTCCAGGGAATTATAAGCTATAGAAGACTTTATCACATTGTTTCAAACAAGTTGCAATACAGGGCAAAAGGACCTGTACAGCTCTTGACAAGACAGCCAACAGAGGGAAAGGCTAAGGAAGGAGGCCTAAGGCTAGGGGAGATGGAAGTTGAGGCATTTATAGGACATGGTGCTTCGCTCTTGCTCTATGAAAAAATGGTTGAGGACTCTGATAAGGTAAGGCTTTATTTTTGTGAAAAGTGTGGCTTGGTGGCAATAAAGGACAGAATAAGGGGAAAAATTTACTGTGAGGCCTGTAAGTCAAACAAGGTTGTTCCAATAAGCACAAACTATTCTTTCAAGCTGCTTTTACAGGTTTTACTTTCAATGGGAATATATCCAAAAGTGAAAGTAGGTGAGGTTGTATAAAATAAAAAGTGAGGGAAGATGAAAATAATAAAAAGCTTGGAGTTTGGGGTTTTAAGCCCTGAGCTAATAAGAAAGATGTCTGTCATAAACATAACAAACGCAGAGACATATGACAAAGACGGTTTTCCAATGCCTGGGGGGTTGATGGATCCTCATCTAGGAGTGACAAACCCTGGCATAAAATGTAGGACATGTGGCCATGGGATGAGGGAGTGCACAGGTCACTTTGGAAGTCTTGAGCTTGTAAGGCCTGTTATACACACCGAGTTCTCAACCAAGATATTTGAGCTTCTCTATATCACATGTGAAAAGTGTGGAAGGCTTATGCTTACAAATGAAGAAAGAGAAAAACTTGGTAAAAAGGCAAAAACAGGAAAAACTATTTTTAAGGAAGTAAAGGAATACTCTGAAAAAAGAAAAATATGTCCACACTGCAAAGCCAAAAAAGAAGATCTTGAGTTTAGCAGACCTTATTTTTACTTTAGGAATAAAATTAGAATTTATCCTCACGAAATAAGGACTTGGCTAGAAAAAATTCCCAACGAAGATTTAGAATTTTTAGGATATAAAACAGACAGGCTAAGGCCAGAATGGTTTGTCCTAACAGTTCTCCCAATACCACCAGTTACAATAAGGCCTTCCGTAACACTGGAGAGCGGAATGCTAAGCATTGATGATTTAACCCACAAGCTTGTTGAGATTGTTACCACAAATCTAAGACTTAGGGAACACATCAACGCCGGTGCACCTCAGCTTATCATAGAAAGTCACTGGGACTTGCTACAATACCACATAACAACATATCTAAACAACGAAACTTCTGGTATCCCTGCAGCAGTTCACAAGGGAGGAAGGCCACTTAAAACCCTAGCACAAAGACTAAAGGGAAAAAAGGGTTTGTTCCGTCTCAACCTGATCGGAAAGAGGGTTAACTTTTCGGCAAGGACAACCATAAGCCCAGATAATTTTATAGGCATAAATGAGATCGGGGTGCCCCAGGAAATTGCTGACAACCTAACAATGTTTGAAAGAGTCACAAAATGGAATAGAGAAAACATAAAGAAAAAAATAAGAGAAGGGGTTGTTTTGTTTGTCACAAGACCTAACGGAACAAAGAAAAGAATTTCCGAAGAAAACAAAGAAGAGATTATTGAAGAAATAGAGGAAGGTTATACAATAGAAAGAAAACTAGAAGATGGAGACATAGTTCTTTTTAACAGACATCCATCCCTACATAGAATGAATATAATGGCACATAGAGTTAAGATTTTTCCAACAAAAACATTTAGGATGAACACACTAGTTTGTAAAGCATACAACGCAGACTTTGACGGAGATGACATGAACATCCATATTCCAAGGACAGAGGAGGGAAAGGCAGAGGCCCTAGAGCTCATGTTGGTTGAGAACCATATCGTCTCTCCGAGATATGGTGCACCGATAATCGCCTTTGACGAGGACGGATTAACTGGTTTGTTTTATCTGACATTGCCAGGAACAAAACTTACAATGAGTCAGGCAACGGAGTTGCTTTATGAGGCTGGTATCAAGGAAAGACCAAAAGCAAACAAAAAAGGATTTGTATCCGGAAGGGAGATTTTTTCAATGCTCTTACCAAGGGACTTCAACATAGAGTTTGAATCCCAGTTAACAGAAAGCCTGAAAAAAATAAATATGAACAGAGGAAGATATAAAGAAGAGGCATATGTTGTTATAAGAAACGGAAAGCTTGTAACCGGAGTTATAGATGAAAACGCAGTTGGCGAAAAAAAAGGCATTTTAACACTTGCGTTTGTTGAAAAGTATGGAAAGGAATTCACAAGAGAGTTCTACAACAAGGCAATAAAAATAGCAATGAAAGTTCTAACATGGAGCGGTCTAACAATCGCAATGGGCGAATATAAAATAAGTGAGAGCCTAAAACAAGTTGTTGAAAAGGCAATAAAAGAAGAACTCAGAAAAGGAGAGAAAATTGTTAGGGAATACAGAGAAGGAAAAATGGAAACTCTTCCTGGTAGAGATTACGAACAGAGTTTTGAGATAAAAATGACTGGTCTTGGTTCAGATATAAAAGACAAGATTGTTGATGAAATCAAAAGAAACAGAATAAGAAAAATATTTTTTGATAAAAGAGTGTTGGACTCTGGCTTAGTTGTGTTTAGCGGGGGAAAGGGAAATCCGGCAGATATCGCAAGTATGGAGGCATTTTGGGGGCAGGTAAATGTTAGGGAACTAAGACCTGCAAGAGGATATAAAGAAAGAATACTTCCTGTTTTTGAAAGAAATGATGTTGGTGCCTTGGCAAGAGGGTTTATCCCAAAAAGTCTTTTTACTGGTTTAAAACCTGTGGAGCTTTTCTTTTTCTCCATGGGGGCAAGAGAGGGAATGGTTGACACAGCTGTAAAGACAAAGGACTCTGGATATCTATACAGAAGATTAAGCAATGCCTTAAAAGATATATTTGTTGCAGAAGATCTGAGTGCTAGGAGTGCCGCAGCAGAAATAATTCAGTTTTCTTATGGGGAAGATAAGGTATTTCCTATGTATAGCCATGCTGGAAAACAGGTTAACCTAAAACTTGTGATGGAGGAGTTTGGGAAAAAATAGGTGTTTGATGTGGAAGCAAAAATAAAAGAGATTATAAACAACCTCTCAAAACAATTTAACCTAAGAAAACCAGATAGGGAAAAGCTTAAAAAAATCGTTCTTGAGGATTATAGGAAAAGGTTTGTTCATTATGGAGAGGCTGTTGGTCAGGTTTCAGCACAAAGCATGGGAGAGCCTGGAACCCAGATGACGTTAAGAACAAAACACAGGGCTGGTGCCAAGGAGTTTTCAATAGGATCTGGAATTCAAAGGGCAAAGGAAATTGTTGACGCAAGAAAAACAATAAAGTATCCATCTATGGTTATCCATCTTAAGGGAGAGCTTGCAAGGGACGAAAGAAAGGCAAGAAAATTCGCCAACAACCTTCTTGAGATAAGGGTAAGGGATATAGCAAACATAAAAGAAAACTTTGAGGAGAAAAAAGTTGAGATTGTTTTTAGCAAGGACGCGATAAAAGAAAGGTGGCTTAGGATAGAGGAGGTAATTGACAAGGTAGCTGAAAAAATAAAGGGAAGGGTAAGAAAAAATTTTGATAAGGGCACAATAAGGATTCATTACAACGACAAGTTTTCCTTGCTAAAAATAAGAAAGGAAGTAAATAGAATAAAAAACACAAAATTACAGGGCATAAAAAACATAGAGGGAGTGCTTGTTGTAAAAGAAGGAAATGAATATGTTATAAAAACAAGAGGTACAAACCTAAAGGCAATTCTGAAGCTAGAGGATATAGATGAAACAAAAACAATAAGTAATGATATGTTTGAGATATATGCTGCCTTTGGTATTGAGGCTGCAAGGAACGCAATCATAAAAGAACTAAGCAGGGTTTATGGCGAGGAAGTAACGGTTGACATAAGACATGTTCTTCTTTTGGCGGATACGATGACATTTACCGGAGAGATAAAAGGTATTGCAAGAACAGGTATAAACAAGTTAAAACATTCCCCTTTAGCAAGAGCTGCGTTTGAGGAGACCATAAAACATCTTATGGAGGCGGCTTTCCTGAACGAGGAAGAAAGAATAAGGGGGGTTGTTGCAAATATAATAGTTGGGCAACCAATAAAAATAGGGACAGGTAGAATAAAGTTGATGATGAAAGGGTGATTTATTGGATTTGAAGACAGAGATAAGAAAAGCAGTTGATTCAGGCGAGGTTTTTTTTGGTTTTAACAACGCCCTAAAACTCCTTCAAGAAGAGAAAGCACAAGTAGTTGTTGTATCAAACAACATCGAAGAGGAAAGAAAAAAGGATCTAAGCCTTGCTGGAAAAGAAAAAATAATAGAATTTCCTGGAGACAACAACGATTTGGGAAGAGTTTGTGGAAAACCTTTTGCAATATCAACACTTGCTATAACAAAGCTGGGAAAATCAAAGATTATGGGGTTTGTGGGGGGAGAAAATGAAAATAGGAAATGAGGATTTGCAGCTAACACAAGCGTTTACAATGGTCTCAAAAATATCACCAAATCTTGCTTTTAAGCACAACGGAGAGGCTTTTTTTATGTTAGACGAAAGATTTTACAGAAAATCTGTTTCACTTCTTGAGAAAATTAAGGAAAAACTTAAAAACAATGTCTATCTCTTTAAATACAGCAAGAACGCAGAGGAGTTTTTCCTAAAGAACTTTAACATAAACAACGGAAAAACAAAACTAGAGGAAAAAAATCTTATGGTTTTTTTGGATTATGAAACAAAAAACAAAATTGTTAGAAGTCTGAAGTTCAAAAAAGCAAAGATAGTTTTAGAGAGAGTTTTTGATGTTAAGGATGTAACAGTAAGGGGGATTTGATGGGAAAGGGTTTGTTTTCAGCAAGAAAGTTGATGAAAGACAAGAAAAAATGGAGATGGAAAGACAGGAGATACAAGGTAAGAATGAAAAGACTGCGTTTAAGGTTTGATCCCTTGGAGGGAGCCCCACAGGCAAGAGCGATTGTGCTCCTAAAAAGACCTGTTGAGGCAAAACAACCAAACTCTGGCCTAAGAAAAGCAGTTAGGGTACAGCTCATAAAGAACGGGAGACAGATAACAGCTCTAGCTCCAAGAGATGGGGCAATTAAATTTATCAACGAACATGATGAGGTTGTGATTGAAAGTATAGGAGGGGCACAGGGAGGGGCAATGGGAGATCTCTGGGGAGTCAAGTACAAGGTTGTCAAGGTCAACAAACAAAGCTTGGAGCAGTTAAGAAAGGGGAAGATCGAGAAGATAAAGAGGTGATTTTACGGTTAAGATATTTGGAAAATGGGAGAGCTCTGAGGTTGTTGTAAAAGATCCTGGGCTTGCAAAATACATAAGCTTTGACAAACTTGAAATTCCTCACACTTTTGGAAAATATCAAAAAAAACAGTTTTGGAAAAAAAATATTGGGATTGTTGAAAGGCTTGTGAACAAGTTGATGAGATCTGGCCAGGGCAAGAGAAAGTTATCTGGAAAATATATGAGAACCAGAAAAGCCACAGGACAAAAAATAAATTCTCTGAAAATTGTTGAAAAGGCATTTGAAAAAATAGAAAAAGAAAAAAAACAAAATCCTATTCAAGTCTATATAGCTGCGATTGAGAATTCCGCACCAAGGGAGGACACAACAAGGATAAGAAGAGGGGGGGTGGTCACGCCCATTTCTGTTGATGTCTCTTCCCTAAAAAGATTGGATGAGGCGATAAAAAACATTGCCTTGGCTGCGTTTGCAGAAAGCTTTAAGTCAAGGACAAGGGTGGAGGATGCCTTAGCAAAGGAAATTATCCTGGCAGCAGGTGGAGACGCAAGTAGCTATGCCATAAAAAGAAAAAACGAGATAGAAAGGATTGCAAGAGCATCAAGATAGTTTTGCCTTATTTTCCAAGGCTTAACTTTTAAAAGTTTTTAAGTTGTTTTAATTTATTCTATTTTAAGAAGAAAAAATGTTTTGTGGTGTAAATGGTAAAAAAAGAAAAAGTTGTTGAGATTGCGGAAAAACTAATGCATAACCAAAAAAACATAAGAAACATAGGAATCATAGCACACATCGACCATGGAAAGTCAACAATGACAGATTCTCTGGTCGCTGTCGCAGGGCTAATAAGTGAGGAGCTTGCCGGAAAACAACTTTATACAGACTTTTATGAGTTGGAACAGCAAAGGGGGGTAACGATATTTTCAGCAAATATAAGCATTCCATATAAATATGAGGGAGATCAATACCTAATTAACCTGATAGATACCCCAGGGCACCTAGATTTTGTTGGGGAGGTTATAAGAGCTCTGAGGGCAGTTGATGGAGTAATTCTGCTTGTGGATGCTGTTGAGGGAGTTATGCCACAAACAGAAACTGTTTTGACAAGAGCCTTGGCAGAACACGTTAAACCTGTTTTGTTGATAAACAAAGTTGATAGGCTTTTCAAGGAGTTACAACTCACGGACGAGCAGATGCAAGAAAGATTTATAAAAATTATAACTGAGGTTAACAAATTAATAAAGACAAATCAGCCAAAAGGGGCTGACTGGACAGTGAGTATTCAGGATGGCTCTGTTTCCTTTGGGTCTGGAATTCAAAAATGGGCGGTAAGCATAGAAACAATGAAAAAAAACAACATAACCTTTAAGGACATCGCAGAATACCTGAGGAAAGAAAAGATAAGGGAGCTATCAAAAAAAAGCCCGTTACACGAAGCAATTACTGAAATGGTAATAAAGCACTTACCAAACCCGGTTGATGCCCAAAAATATAGAATTCCCGTGATATGGAAAGGGGATTTGGAGGGAAATGTTGGAAAAGACCTGCTTAACTGCAACGCTGATGGGGCTCCTGTCTTTATGGTCACAAAGGTTTTGGTCGACCCACACGCAGGGGATATCGCAGTTGGGAGGGTTTATTCAGGAACACTAAAACAAGGGCTAAAACTAAAGTTTGCTGGAATTTCAAAAGAGGTAAATATCCAACAAGTAGGGGTGTATATCGCAGATGAGAGAATTCCAACAGAACAGGTTCCGGCTGGAAACATTGCCTATATCGTTGGGCTAAGAGAGGCGCTTGCAGGAGATACCTTGTCAACAGAGGACATAAGTCCTTTTGAGGGATTTATGGGAGAGATTGAACCAGTTATCAGCATTTCGGTTGAGGCAAAACATCCAAAAGATCTTCCAAAGCTGATAGAGGTACTAAAACAAATAACAAAAGAAGAACCACAAATTAAAACAGAGCTTAATCAGGAAACAGGAGAACACATAGTTTCTGCTATTGGTGACTTTCAGCTAGAAATTGTTGAACATAGAATAAAAAAAGATCGCGGTCTTGAGATAATAACATCAAACCCAATCGTTGTCTACAGAGAAACAATAGAAAAGGAAAGCCCGGAAATACTGGGAAAAAGCCCAAACAAACACAACAAATATTTGTTACACCTGGAAAAACTAGACAAAAAACTAAAAGAGGGCTTAAAGAAATTTCATTCAGAGGGAAAAATTAAAGCAGACAAGGATTTTATTGAGAGAATGATTGAAATTGGTTTTGACAGAGACACGGCAAAAAGAACCTGGGCAATTTACAAAGACAATATTCTGATTAACAATACAAGAGGAATTGTTCAGCTGGAGGAAAATAAGGAGTTGATCATCCAGGGTTTTTTAGTGGCTATGAAAGAAGGGCCTCTTGCCAAAGAAAAGGCATCTGGAATATTGGTTTCACTGAACGATGCAAACCTACACGAGGACGCAATTCATAGAGGACCAGCCCAGACAATACCTGCGATATCAAGGGCAATATATGCTGGAATGTTGCTGGCAAACGCAAAAATACTAGAACCAAAACAAAGAATTAGCCTAACTGTCCCAAATGACTTTGTTGGAGGGGTTACAAAGGAATTAAGTTCAAGAAGAGCACATATCCTTGAGATGCGAACTGAGGGAGACCAAACCTTTGTTATCGCAAAAGCACCTGTCAAGGAAATGATCGGCTTTGCAAACTCAGTAAGAAGCGCAACGCAGGGAAGGGCGGTATGGACAGCGGAATACGCCGGTTATGAACCCCTACCAAAAGACTTACAAAATAAAGTTATTGAGGAAATAAGAAAAAGAAAGGGGCTGGACCCAAGGCCAAAACCTGCGGAATACTATATGGACTAACAACCAAACAAGAAACAACCAAACAAAAAATTTTATTTTTTCATAAATAAAAAAGAATGTTTTTAAATTAAACGCTTTAAACTTATAAATAAGCCCTGTAGGGGCGTGTAATCTATAACTACATTTAATTATGTTTTAATTGTGCTTTGAGGAGGTTGTTATATGGCAGAAAAACCACGCATAAATCTTGTCTTTATAGGACACGTAGATCATGGAAAGTCCACTCTTGTTGGAAGAGTTCTCTACGACTCTGGCTCCTTGTCCGAGCAGGAGTATAGAAGACTACAGCAAGAAGCCGAGGCAAAGGGAAGAGGAACATTTGCGTTTGCTTTTGTTATGGACAAGCTAAAGGAGGAAAGAGAAAGAGGGATAACAATAGACGTTAGCTATAAGGAGTTTGAAACCCCACATAACAGGTTTACCATAATAGATGCTCCAGGACACAGAGACTTTGTCAAAAATATGATCACAGGAGCAAGTCAGGCAGATGCGGCAATTCTTGTTGTTGCAGCAAAGGAAGGCGTTATGCCACAAACAAAAGAACACTCCTTTCTTGCAAAGGTTATGGGAATAAACCAGATAATCGTTGCCATAAACAAGATGGATGAAGTCAACTACGACAAGGCAAAATACGAGGAAGTTAAGAAAAATGTTGGAAAACTTCTAAGTAGCCTAGGATATAAAATTGATAATATTCCTTTTGTTCCTGTAAGTGCCTGGATAGGAGACAACGTTGTCAAGAAAAGCGATAAGTTATCTTGGTGGACAGAGGGAACCTTCTTTGAATTCCTAGATAAGTTAGAGGCTCCTGAACAGCCGATTGATAAGCCCCTGAGAATTCCCATTCAAGATGTCTATAACATAAAGGGGGTAGGAACCGTACCTGTTGGGAGAGTTGAAACAGGAGTTCTTAGACCAGGAGACAAGATTGTTGTTATGCCTTACAAGAAAACAGGAGAGGTAAAAACAATAGAAGCTCATCATCAACAACTTCCTGACGCAAAGCCAGGAGATAACATTGGATTCAACGTCAGGGGTATTGGAAAAGAAGATATCAGAAGAGGGGATGTTGTTGGAAAGGAAGATAACCCTCCAAAAGTTGTGGATGAGTTTACAGCACAAATTCAGGTCTTAGATCATCCGTCAGCAATAAGTGTAGGATACACTCCTGTGTTCCACTTGCACACTGCACAGCAAAGCATGAAGTTTGTTGAACTTGTAAAAAAGCTAGACCCAAGAACAGGAGAGACAACAGAAGAAAACCCTAAGTTTCTGCAGGCAGGAGACGCTGCAATTGTAAAGATAAAGCCAACACAGCCTTTGAGTGCAGAGAAATACAGCGAGTTTCCTAGCCTAGGAAGGTTTGCCATAAGAGATTCCGGAAAAACAGTTGCTGCAGGAATCATAACAGAAATAAAGGAGAAGTAAAACTTCTTCTTTTTAATTTTTTTGTTTTTAAAAAACTTTGTTTTTAAAAGACTTTTGCTTTTAAAAGTCTTGGCCAGAGGTTTTGAGATGCAGGTAGTAAGAATAAAGCTAAGCTCAGCAAACTATGAAACGTTGGAAAGAATAACAAAGCAGATGATAGACATAATAAAAAGAGCTGGTGTTAAGTACTCTGGTCCTGTTCCGCTACCAACCAAAGAGCTGATTATACCAACAAGAAAAAGTATGTCTGGTGGTGGTACTGAAAGTTATGAAAGATGGAAGATGAGAATTCATAAAAGACTTATAGATATGAACATGGATGACAGGGTTTTGAAACACATTCTAAGGATTGAAATTCCTGCCGAGATTGAGATTGAGATAAGCTTAAAGGAAAAAGAGTAGTTCAAGGAATTAGATTTAAATTATAAATTCCTATAACTTCTTATTGTTTTAAATGGAAAAGTTTGAGTTTATAGAACATGAGGGAGAGGCAGCCTTCAAGGCTTACGGGAAAAGCTTGGAAGAGGTTTTCAAGAACGCTGCTTTTGCACTGGCAAGTGTTATGTTCTCCCAAAAAAACATAGATGAGAAAAAAACCGAGGAGATTTTTGTTGTTGCTCCTGACAAGGAATGGCTCTTGCAGGAATTTCTTCAGGAGGTTATGCTGGTTATTGAGGGGAAAAACTTTGTTTTTAAAAACATGGACTTAAAGATAGAGACAAAAAACGAGGCTTACGAGTTAAGGGCAAAGCTGATAGGAGAGAAAATGGACCCAAAGAGGCATGAGCTGGGAGGGGAAATAAAGGCGATAACCTGGCATGATTTTTACATCAGGGAAAAAAACGGAAACTGGGAGGCAAAACTAGTTGTGGATGTTTGACATTGAAAAACAGATTTAACTATTGTGTGGAAATAACTATTGTGTGGAAATTCCTATAAGCAAATCTCTCTGTTTTTTGATGAACTTCTCAAGCTTTTCTAGCTTCTTTTTATCACCTGGTGAGAGTTTCTTTCCCTGGTTTAGTCTGTCTGCAATAGCATCTAAAAAATCCTGGGCAAGATGATTTATTCTTTTTTTGTATGGTATTTGGCTTCTTAGTGTTTTTTCTACAATTGCCTCAAGCACTTTATAATTTTCGTCACTCATATCTGCGATTCTTCCCTTAAAGTCCTCTATTGTTTTTGAGTGTGGCATTCCCTCATGCAACTCTATTGGCTCTCCCTCCTCAACAAAGAATTCCTCTTCCATGATAAATGAAGCAAGATAAAAAGCTTTTAAATCTTAGTTAAGAAAAAAATCTCAGTCAAAGTATTTTTCAACTGTTGCCCTCAAAGACTGGAGAGAATTAAAAGCCTGGCTATTGGCTGAAAATCTCTTTGCCAACTTACCCAAAACTGTAAGCATCTTTTCCTTAGATATTTTTCTATAGCTTGAAAGAAGAATAAATAGGTGTTGAATGTGTGTTATCTCGTGTTTCTTCTTTAAAACCTTCTCAAGAAAAGACTCAACAAAAAAAGGAGTTTCGTTTGGTTTTAGGCCCTTTAAAATCAGCATCAACTCGTCGGCAATCTCCATCCCTCTTTGCTGTATTTGTTGTTTTTTCATCTCAATTCTTCTTTTTTTATCAAATAGTTCCAGAACTCTTTCATGCAGTTTCCTAGGCATGAAGAAAAGCAAATCTAAGTGTTTAAAAGTTTTTTTAAGTATAAGCTGGGTTTAATTTTATATGATAAAAGAAAGTTTGAGAAGAATTCATGATTACTTGTGGGAGATTCCTAAGCAAGGGGGAATGAGAGTTCCTGGAAGGGTCTACGGAACAAGGGAGTTTTTGGATGGGATTGAGGAAGATGCGTTCCAACAGGTTGCAAACGTTGCCTGGATGCCTGGAATTCTCAGGTATTCCATAGCAATGCCTGACATTCATTCTGGTTATGGTTTTCCAATCGGCGGAGTTGCTGCCTTCTCAAAGGAAGAGGGAATAATAAGTCCTGGAGCAGTTGGGTTTGACATAAACTGTGGGCTAAGACTTTTAACAACAGGAATAAAATACAAAGAATTTAGACCAAAACTAAGGGACTTTGTTGATAAGATGTTTAAAAAAATCCCAATAGGTCTTGGAAGCAAAAGCTCGCTAAGAGTTGGGAACTTTGAAAAAGTTCTTGTGGACGGAGTTTCCTATCTAAGGGAGCAGGGATATGTGGAAAAAAAAGATGTTGAGAGAATAGAGGAGCATGGAAGCATGGCTGGAGCAGATCCCTCCAAAGTAAGTGACACAGCAAAAAAAAGAGGGATTTCACAGCTTGGAAGTATTGGTTCTGGAAACCATTTTGTTGAGGCCTTGCTTGTGGACGAAATTTACAACCCTGAAATCTCTGAGTTTTTCGATATTAGAAATGATGAAATTGTTTTTATGATTCATACTGGATCTCGTGGACTTGGACATCAGATTGCAACTGACTACATAAAAACAATGCTGAGAAATTACGAGAGCTATGGTTTTAAACTTCCTGACAAACAACTTGTTGGAGCGCCCTACAACAGACCAGAGGCTCAAAACTATCTAAAGGCAATGGCCTGCGCAATCAACTTTGCCTTTTCAAACAGACAGATAGCAACTTTTTTCCTAAGAGAGTTGCTTGAAAAGGAGTTTTCCCTTAAGCCAGAAGAGGTAAAGCTAGTTTATGACCATGCTCATAACATTGTAAAGCACGAGAAGCACAAAATCGAGGGAGATGAAAAAGAAATTCTTGTTTACAGAAAAGGAGCAACAAGGGCATTTACAAAAGAAAGGCCTGAGCTGTTTGGGGACCTAAAAGTCTATGGCCAGCCCTGCTTAATTCCAGGCTCGATGGGCACCCCGACCTATGTTATGATACCAGAGGAAAAAGCAATGACAGAGACGTTTGGCACTATCAATCACGGGGCAGGAAGAAGAATGAGTAGAAAAAGAGCAACACAAGAAATTGGCAGGACTGTGTTTAGCGAGATGGAAAAACTTGGAAAGATTGTCAGAAGCACAAGTAGGAGATCAATGATGGAGGAGTCCCCAAGAGCATATAAAGACATCGATGTTGTTGTTGACATCGTTGAAAAAGCAGGGTTGGCAAAAAGAGTTGTAAGGCTAAGGCCTTTGGGAGTTATAATAGGTTAAAACAACAAGCCCAACACAGCCAGGTTTACTAGAAAAAATGTTTTAGAAACGATAAAAATATATTAGAAAGGGGAAAAAGAGCCGAATTTGGCTTGGAGAGGGAGGGAGCTCCCTTTTTTTAGAAAAAAAAGCAAAATTCAAGGAATAGCTTTAAATATATTTACCAAGCTAAGTTTTTTTATATAAATTTTTTTGTATTTCATTTTTTGTTTTTTCTTCTTTGTAAGAAGAAGTTGTTTATCTTAGGTAAGATAGTATGGCAAAACCAAGTAAAATCAGATCTGGTAGTATGGCCTTCTACCCAAGAAAAAGAGCCAAAACCCAAAAAACAAGGTTTGGTTTTTTTAAATCCCTAAAAGAGGGAGAGATCCTTGGGTTTCTTGGTTATAAGGTAGGTATGTTACATTTAATAGCGGAAAATAAAAACCCAAGAAGTCATTTAGCTGGGCAAGATATTTTCATTCCAGCAACTGTTGTGGAAACCCCTGCGCTTGGGGTGTTGGGAGTAAGAGCATATAAAAAAACAAAGACAAAAAACTTTGTTGTTAGAGATTTTCTTTTCAAAAACATTCCAAAGTATGTTAAAAAATACTACAAACTACCAAAAGAGGGAAAAGGCCTAGACAAGCTTAATCTGGACGAGGTTTCTTTTCTAAGGCTTTTAGTTTTTACTCAGCCAAGGCTGACAAGCATAGGAAAAAAGAAGCCAGAGATTTTGGAGCTGGATATTTCCGGAAACAAGGAGACACAGCTAAGAATTGCAAGGGAAAAAGAAGGTAAGGAGATAGTGGTTGAGGAGATATTTGAGCCATTTACTTTTTTGGATATAAAAGCAGTGACAAAGGGGAAAGGAATGCAAGGACCTGTAAAGAGGTTTGGCGTCAAAGTTACAAAAAGAAAGGCACAAAAACACAGGGATGTTGGGAGCATAGGAGCATGGAGCCCTTCGACGGTTCCGTTTACTGTTCCCAGAGCCGGACAGATGGGATATCACACAAGAACCGAGTTTAATAAAAAACTGTTGATTGTTGGAAAAAAAGAAGACATAAAAAAAATAAATCCAAGGTCTGGTTTCAAAAACTACGGGTTTGTTAAAAACCCTTTTATTGTTGTTGCTGGAAGCATCCCAGGGCCCACAAAAAGATTTATTGCCATAAGAAAGGGAACAAGAAAGAAAAGGAGGGTTCGCTACCCGGTTGAGGAAATAAAGGAAATAGTTAAATAAGTGAGAGATATGAAGGGAAGTATTTATAATATAGATGGAAAAGTTGTTAGGGAAATTGAACTTCCAAAGGTCTTTGAAACAGAATACAATCCTGTTCTTATAAGAAAGGTGGTTAATTTCCTGGAAACCCACAGACTCCAAAGAAAAGGAGCAAGCCATAGAGCTGGAAGAGACTATGTCATAGAATATGTTGGAAGAAGACATCTTCCGCACAGCATTATAAGTAGAGATATAGCAAGAAGGAAAAAAACAAAGGAAAGAAGAAGTTTAATTCTTGGGAGGGCTACAGGGACAGCTGGAACAAGAGGAGGACCAAAGGCACATCCGCTGAGGCCAGAAAAAAAACCATGGAAAAAAATAAACAAAAAAGAAATAATAAAGGCAAGAAAGAGTGCCATAGCGGCAACAGCCCTAAAGGAAAGAGTAAGGGAAAGAGGACATCTTTTTAGAAAAGAGTTGAGGTTTCCAATAATCGTTGAAAGTGGTTTTGAGAATTTAAAAAAAAGCAAGGACTTCAAAAAACTTTTGAGAGGTTTGGGTGTTGAGGAAGATGTTGAAAGAGCAAAAAAAAGAAAGGTTGAAAGGGCAGGAAAGGGAAAGATGAGAGGGAGAAGATACAAAAGAAAGAAAAGCCTGCTTGTTGTTGTAAGTGAAGAAGGAAAGAACATTGAAAAAGCTGCAAGAAACTTAGAGGGTGTTGATGTTGTTCCGGCTAAAAAATTGAGTGTAAGAGAGCTTGCCCCAGGAACCATGGCAGGTAGGCTAACGTTATGGAGTGAGGAAACTATAAAATTGTTTGGGAAAAAGAAAGCAGAGAAGTTAAAAGAAACAAACAAGCAGAAAAGGTGAAAAAATGGAAGTAATTAAGTATGCTTTGATGAGTGAAAAAGCACTTGGGATGGTTGACAGGGAAAACAAGATTACTTTTATTGTTGATATGAATGCAAAAAAAGAGGAGATTAGGAAAGAGGTTGAGAAATTAACAGGAGCAAGGGTTGTTAAGATAAATGTTATTATAGATAGAAAATCAAGGAAAAAAGCGGTTGTTAAGTTTGACAAAAGCGTAAATGCCCAAGATATAGCAGCAAAGGTAGGCTTGATATAACTTTATGGTGAGAGGATGGGAACAAGAATAACAACTAGGAAAAGAGGCAGAGCCGGAAGAGTTTACAGAGCAAAGAGTCATGCCTTCAAGTCAAGGGTTTCCTATCCAACATACAGCAAAGAACAAAAAACAAACAAAGAAATTGGGAGCATTGTTGATATTATAAAAGACCCCTCAAAAACCTCTGCGATGGCGAAAATAGAAATGTATGACGGAAGAGTGTTTTTCATACCTGCTGCAGAGGGGATTTTCGTTGGAAAGAAAATAGAGATAGGAAAAAAAGCAGATCTTGTGTTGGGAAATATTTTGTCTTTGAGGGACATCAATGAAGGCATGCCTATATTTAACGTGGAGTTAAAACCAGGAGATGGAGGAAAGATAATAAGAAGTTCTGGTGCCTATGGTTTGGTTATCTCAAAAGATAAAAACTATGCTTATGTGAAACTTCCATCAAAAAGAAAAATAGCCCTAAACCTAGACTCAAGAGCAACGATAGGTGTTGTGTCTAGCGGCGGAAGAACAGATAAACCCTTACTCAAGGCAGGAAATGCGTTTTATAAAAAGAAGAGAAAAAGGAGCTTGCTTTGGCCAAGGGTAAGGGGAGTTGCCATGAATGTTTATGACCACCCTTATGGAGGACAGGAGCACAGCCCTGGTAAAAGTAAAAGCGTTAGCAGACACGCTCCTCCTGGAAGAAAGGTTGGGGACATAGCATCAAAAAGAACCGGAAGGAGGAAAAAATAGGTGGTGTGTTATGGCTAAGGAAAAATTTATGGGAAAAACTCAGGAAGAGATGAAAAAAATAAGTTTTGAGGAATTTCTAAAAATGATAAATGCAAGGGCAAGAAGAAGCCTGAAAAAGGGAAAATACCTGCCATTGGAAAAGAAAATAGAAAAGGGGAAGAAAATGTTAGAGGAGGGAAAACAGCCAAAGCCGATAAGAACTCACAGAAGAGACAAGATAATAACCCCAAACATGCTTGGCCTGAAATTTGCTATATATAACGGAAAGGAGTTTGTTGTTAGAGAGATTAATGTTGAGATGCTTGGGCACTATCTTGGGGAATTTGCCTTAACAAGAGAGTTTGTAAAACACGGCAAAGCAGGTATAGGAGCAACAAGAAGCTCTAAGGCAACTGAAAGAAAGTGATTTTTATGGGTTACAACTATCCGACACTTGAGCAGCTAGAAAAGAAAAAGAAAATCGCAAAGGCAAAATCAAGGAACGCACCAATATCATTTAAATTTTCAGTTGAGCTTGCAAGAGAAATAAAGGGAAGAAAATATTCCTCAGTCCTGAAATTCATAGAGAGAATAATTAAGAAAGAAGAGCATCTTCCGATAAGAAAGTTTAGGAAGAAGGTAGCTCATAGAAAGGGAGAGGCAAAGTCAAAGGTAAAATCAGGCAGATATCCGATAAGAGTTGCAAGAGTTTGGAAAAAACTCTTAGAAAGCGCAGAGAAAAACGCAGACGCTCTAGGTCTGGATATAAAAAATCTTTATGTTTTACATGCATTTACGTCAAAGGGATTGAGAAGAATAACAATACAAAAAAAAGGAAGAATGAGATACAGAAGGAAAAAAGCATGCCATATCGAGATTATTCTTGAGGAAAGAACTGAGGAAAAAAAGGAGAAGAAAGAAGCTAAGCTAAAAACGCGAGAAGATAAGAAAACCAAGGAAAGAAAAGAAAAAACAGAAAGAAAAATTAAGAAAGAAAGTGGTGAAAAAAATGATTGAGAGGAAAATCTTGAAGGGAAGATTAAGAGATATTCAGATAGAAAACTTTCTAAAAGAAGAGTTAAAAAGATCGGGTTGTACGCATATTTCAATAGAGAAAACGCCACTTGTCACAAGGATTGTTCTTTACTTGGCAAGGCCTGGACTAGCCATAGGAAAAAAAGGAGGGAATATCACAAAGCTAAATGAAAAGCTAAGAAGAGATTTCAACATTGAAAATCCACAGATAGAGATAGAACAGATAAGTCCTTTTGATGCACAATATACCGCAGATAGAATTGCCAGTGTCCTTGAATCTGGAAGAAGATGGAGAGGGTTTATACATAAGGTTATAAAAGAGACGATGGAAAAAGGAGCTCAGGGAATTGAAATAAAGTTGAAAGGAGTTATCGCAGGAAAGGGACAGAGAAAGAGACAGTCAAGGTTTCATGCCGGATATATCAAAAAAGTTGGAAATATGAGGCTCTTGGTAGACCATGGGGCGACAGATGCAATAACAAAGGCAGGAATTATAGGTGTTAAGGTTGCGATAGTTTATCCAGAGGTTATATTTCCAGACAAGATAAACTTGGATGAAAAGATAAAGATAATAAAAACAGAGGAGATTGAAAAAAAGATAGAAGAAAGAGAAAAAGATAAAATCGTTGAGGCCAAGAAGGAAGAAGAAAAACAAACAAAAAAGAGAACAAAAAAAACCTCTGAGAAAAAAGAAGGTGGTGAAAAGAGTGAAATGGCATAAGTTAAGAGAAAAAAACGCAGAGGAGCTTGATAAGGAGCTCTCAAACTTAAAAAAAGAACTAGCAAAGGAAAGAGCTTCCCTTGCAGCAGGAACAAGACCTGAAAAACCAGGCAGGATAAGGCACTTAAGAAGAACAATAGCAAGAATACTTACAATAAAAAGAGAAAAGGAATTAGAAGAAATAAAAAGAGCGGTTGTAAAGGACAGAAAGAAAGAGGAGAAAAAAAAGGAGGGGAAAAAAAGAAAAATGACTCTGGAAAAAAAAGGGGTTGTTGAAAAAAATCTCTTAAAAAAAGACAAAAAGAAAGATGTTAAAACTAAGAAAAGTGGAGGTGTTAAAAAGAAATGAAAGAAACATGTCCTATATGCGGACTTCCAAAGGAACTTTGCATGTGTAAGGAAATAACAAAAGAGGGGGGTTTGGTGACAATAAAGGTTGAAAGAAGAAAAAAACACAAGCTTGTTACGATAATTCAGGGTTTGGATGAATCTCTCTTGAAAGATGTTGAAAAGGAACTGAAAAGAAAATTAGCCTGTGGCGGAACAATAAAAGATAGGGAAATAGAGTTGAGAGGAAACCATGCCCAAAAAATAAAGGAGTTTCTTCTTGGTAGGGGGTTTAGAGAAGAAAATATTTTTGTTACGGGGATTTAGATGTTTAAGGAAGTTCTTGAGGGAAGAAGAGTAAAGATATTAGAAACAAGCGATAGAGGGAAGAAGGGCTTAGAGGGAAAAGTTACAAGAGAGTTAAAAAACGAAATTGAGATAAAAACTGGGAAAAATGTAAAAAAAATCAACAAGGGGGAGATTTTTCTTATGAGTGTTTTTGTTAGAAGAAAAAAACTAAGTATAAAAGGAGAGGAAATAGCTCCATCTCTGGAGGAAAGGCTTAGATAAAACAAAGATTGTGCAGGGTGAAAAAATGAAAAAAAAGTTTGTGTCAAGAGGAACAAGGTTGGAGGGGATTGTTATATCAACAAAGGCACCAAAAACAGCAATTGTTGAGAGAAAGATGATGAGGTTTTTTCCAAAGTACGAAAGATATAGTTATGTGAGAAAAAGAATTGCTGCACATATTCCAGAAAACATAAAAGTTAAGGAGGGAGACAGGGTTGTTCTGGAGGAAACAAGAAGAATATCCAAGATAAAAAGTTTTATTATAACAAAGGTGGTTGGTGAGGAAAAATGAGAGCAATTGGAGCAAAGCCAACAAAGACTCTTAGCATAAAAACAAGGTTTGAGATAACAGACAACTCAGGAGGGAAAGAGGCAGAGCTCATAGCGGTAAGAGGATTTAAGGGGAAAAAAAGAACAAAACCAAAAGCAGGGATCGCATCAATGGTTTTCATAGCAATAAAAAAGGGAAAGCCAGAGCTTAGAAAAAAGGTAGAGAGAGCTGTTGTTGTTAGGACAAAAAAAGAGTATATGAGAAAAACAGGAATAAGAGTTAAGTTTGAGGATAACGCAGTGGTTTTGGTTGACGAAAAGGGAATTCCAAAAGCCTCAGAGATAAAGGGGGCAATTGCAAAAGAGTCGGCAGAAAGGTTTCCTAAATTAGCAGGAATTGCCTCTGTGATTGTTTAGGTGATTTTTATGAAAACAAAGAAAAAAACAAAAAGTAAAAAACCAGGCAAGCAAAGACTTTATCTGAGAAAAATGCCGGTACATAGGAGAAAGGATATCCTAAAAGCACACCTAAGCAGGGAACTAAAAAAAGAAATTGGGAAAAGAAGTCATGTTGTTAGAAAGACAGATGTTGTTGTGATAATGAGAGGGGAAAGAAAAGGAAAGAAAGGAAAGGTTGTTGCAGTAAACAGAAAAAGTGGCTTTATTCACGTAGAGGGAATAACAAAGAAAAAGTCGGGCGGCAGAGAAGTCTTTGTCCCTATAAAGGCCTCAAACTTAAAGATAGTAGAGTTGGGAAAGGTGGGTAAATGAGTAAAAAAGGTTTCCGAAGAGGTAAAAAAAGGTTGCTTTTGCAAAGGGTTAGAGGAATAGGGAAAAAAATGTTTAAGTGGGTTTTGGGCTCAGTTCCTGGTCCACACTCAAAAAAAAGTTCTTTGCCGTTGGGAGTTTTCTTAAGAGATATACTCAGGCTTTCAAAAAACATTAAAGAAACAAAATATATTTTGAATAAGGGCATTGTTAAGATAGATGGAGTTGTCAGAAAAGAGTTGAGATTTCCGTTGGGTTTTCAAGATGTTTTGACGGTTGGTGATAAAACTTACAGGGTTTTGTTTGACAAAAAAATGAACTTTAACTTAGAGGAAATAAAGAAGGAGAAAAATACAAAACTTGTAAAAATAAAAGGAAAAAAACATGTGGGAAAAGGAAAAATTCAGCTTACTCTTGGTGATGGAAGAACCGTTTTGGTGGAGAAAAAAGAAAAAGATAAGTTTAAAATAGATGACGTTTTAAAGATTGAAATTCCAAAAACAAAAATTTTAGAGCATTATGCCCTCAAAAAAGGAGCAAAGGCACTAGTACTCTCAAAAAAGGTTTTAGAGGGAGAGATTCAGGAAATAGTTCCTGGAGACAAATATAAAAAATCAATAGTAAAACTTAGGGACAAAAACAAAAAAACTTTTGAAACGATAAAAGAAAAAGTTTTTGTTATTGGTTAGGTGGTTTGATTGGAAAAAGAAGTCCAGAAAGGAAAAATAGAAAGAATAAGAATTGAAAAACTTACAATAAACATGGGTGTTGGAGAGCCAGGGGAAAAGCTTGATAAAGCATTTGAGGTATTAAAAGAAATAACAGGGAAAAAACCAGTAAAAACAAAGGCAAAAATAAGAGAGGCAAAATGGAATATAAGACCTGGTCTGGAAATTGGAGTTAAGGTAACATTAAGAAGAAGGGATGCTGAAGAATTTTTGAAAAGGGTTTTTAAGGCAAAGGACAACAAAGTAAGGGGCAAGAGTTTTGATAGTTTTGGAAACCTAAGTCTTGGAATTGAGGAGCATATTGATCTTCCGGGTACAAAATACAACCCTAAACTTGGAATTTATGGTATGGATGTTTCAGTAAGTTTTAGGAAGCCTGGATATAGAATTTCAAAAAGAAAGTTAAAAAGAGGAAAGATTGGAAAAAAACAAAGGACAACAAAGGGAGAAGCAATTTCCTTTTTAAGAGAGAGGTTTGGTGTGGAGATTGTTTAGGTAAAATTTGGGTGAAATTATGGAAGAAGAAACATTAAGGAAATTAAAAACAAAAAATATTGGAAGAAGAAAATGGCTTTTGAAAAGAAAAA
>JAFCFF010000002.1 GCA_017608775.1 Candidatus Iainarchaeum sp.
TGCTTTTCAAAAATTACTTCCTCCTCGGCATTCTTAAAAACAAAGTTGTAAACATGGTTTCCTCCATTACTGGCATAGAATGGCATTCTTACATCTAGGGTTTCCTGCTCCCCAAAGTTTATGTCTTGTGAGATAAAGCCAGCAGTGTTAAATTTTCCTGAAAACAAGCCCTCTCCTTCTTTTCTTATCGTGATATTTTCATCGACCTTCCCTAAATCCTGGATTTCAAGGGAAAGGTTGTTTCTTGTTTCTCCCTGGTTATAGAATTTTGCAACAAATTCTCCTCTAGATGGGTTTTCCAACTTTATGTCATTTCTGAAAAACCTTTCCTCACCATTTCTTATCAGAGAAAAGGAGTAACATATGTTGCTCTCAGGGCACAGAATACTTTCTCCAATCAACAAAAGCTTGCTCTTTGCCTCGGCATATAGAAAATCTTTTGTTTCTGTTGTGAACATGCTCCCAAGCGCAGGATCGACAGGCACTCTTATATATTTTACACCATCGCTTGCAAACATGTTGTAGTAAAGCCTTACCGCATCGGTTACGTCCCTTGTCTTGATAAAAACAGAAAACTCATAAGACAGGCCGTTTTTGAGATCCAGTCCTTCTCCAAAATATTCCTTGTTGACATAAAGATAAAACAACTTTGCCTCATCAAGATCCTCGCCGGCTTCGAGGCTGTCATCTCCTCCTGAAAACCCTTTGTTTGGGTGCCATGTCTTTCCAAAATACTTTTTTCCCTTTGAAATATCTGCGGAAATTATAAACGCGTTTTCCAGGCCAACGTCTGTCTTTTCTCCAAGCCTTATTATAGAACCAAAGTTTTCAAATTTTTCGTCCACAAAAATCCTAAACCTTGCCTCGTAGACCTCCTCACTTAAAATCCCAGAGCCAGATACTTTTTGATTGTTTTTATATAAACCAAGAAACTCAATATCGTTCTTCTTTTTTGTTTTTGGGACCCACACAACCCCTATATTTCTGTTTTTATTCATGTTAAAGATTTTTGAGATGTAAGTGACATAGTTTGGGTTTTCTGCAACAACGTAAACTCTTTTGGTTGCCTTTAGGTTAACTAGTTTTTCTCCTTTAACCGTTTTCCTAAAAAGAAGATTTCCCAAATAATCATAAACAAAAACCTCTGCGATAACCTCTCCAGTATCTATCTCCAAGGTGTTTTCCTTTTCTGTTAGACTTATCTCAAGAGAGACATCGCTGTATGAGATGGTAAACTCCCTGTCAGCAAAGTAAATTTCCTCGTCAACTGTTATCACATAAGCCCCGTTTTCCAGGTCCCTGAAGGAAAAGTAGCCATCACTATCTGTTATATCATATGCTATTTCCTCACCATCTTTTTTCAAAATTACCTCAATGTTTTCAACCGGGCTGTTGTTGAACTTTATATCTCCGCTAGCTTTATAGCAGGCGTCTAAGGGACACTCGTTTAGATAAACCGAAATCTTTTTCCCGCTGCCATCTAAGGTAAACTGCCCTGTTTCTCTCTTATACTCTTCCTTGTAAACTGAGTAGCTGTACTTCCCATCTTGTAGGTACATTAGGTATTCTCCGTTAACGTCTGTAAGAACTTCCTTTACTATTGTCTCCTCGTTGTCCAAGATTAGCTTTACAAGAATCCTGGCGCTTTCCAAGGCATTTCCTCTTTTATCCTCAACCTCAAACTCAACTTTGTTGTCTTCGTTTTCCCCCCCCATAAAAACCTCCACAAGCCTATCTTGGCTTAGAAGAATGTCGTTACTTCTTTGGTCAACATATCCTTCTTTTTCAACATAAACATAGTATTCCATAACGTCAAGATTTTCGAAAATAACAAGTCCTGAGTAATCTGTCACAGCATAATCAAACATTGTTTCTCCCTCTTTTTTGAAGAGCTTTACCAAAGCACCAGACAACGGATTTTCATCCAAATCTTTCACAGAAACCGTTAGGGAGAAGGCCTCTTCAGTTGAGTCTTCTTGGAGTTGGCCGCTATCTTCGATACGAAAAAGATTTATCTCCACAACATCTCTCAAACTAGCGCTGTTTTCTCTGTATCCTTCTGAAACCGCTGTAACAAACCCAGAGCCACAGTTTTCCGGAAGCGTTATTTCCTTTGAACCACCGTAAATTTCGTCTGTAAGCGTTTCCCCAGAGTCACATTCTATCTCAACACCAGTTCTTCCTTGGATAAACAAAGTTGTTGTTGCATCTCTTATGTTAATTTGTATTGTTCTGCTAAGGTCACCAAGTTCTGTTTTTTGTAAAAAAATAGTTTTTTTCTCTGTTTTGCTGATAAAAAACTCAGCTGGTGCATACCCCTCTTTTGTCAGCTTTATTTTATAGTTTCCTTTTTTTAATTTTGTTGTGAAAAGACCAGTGTCACCTGTTTTACCATAGAAGGAGTCGTTGATAAGAACATTTGCGTTTTCCAAAAACTCGCCGGAGTCATAGTCCTTAACCTCAAGACTTAGAGTTATTTGATGAGGCAAAAAAGTATAAACAACCAATAAAACAACAATAAGAACAAGTCCAAGAAAAACATACAAGCTTTTTATTCCTCTTTCTTCTAACCAGTCAACAATTCCATAAACATGTATTCCTCTTTCCTCCAAAAAATCAAGGAAGTTATACCACTTGTCCTCTAAGGCATCCAAGAAACCCATTCTAAAAAATAGAATTTGATAGCCTTTTTAAAACTAATTCTTTCTTGTGAATGGTTAAACTGTTTTAAATTATTTGAATCAGACAAGAGAAATAAAAACAACAGCCCCTATAACTCCCAAAACAAGAGAGCGAACTATGTTTTTTCTCATATAGATAAAGTCAAAGGGTTCTAGGTTTTTAAACTCAAACCAAAAAGCCTGTGCTATGCCCAAACCAAGGAAAGAAGCAAATATAACTGAGAAGGTTCTTGCAAGCTCCCTAAAAATTATTTTTATGCTAGCCCCCTCCAAAAACAAACTTCCCTGGAACAAACCAAGACCAAAAAAAAGCAAGGGAGTTAAATAACCTAAAAAAAGAGAGGAAACAACAAAAAAGAAAAGCACAAAGAAAACTATTTCAAGTAAGGCAGTGCCTGGAAAGAGAAAGGGAATCACAAAGACAACATTGTAAAAATAACCTATAATCAAACCAACAACCCAGAGAAAAAAACTTATGACAAAGACCAGACCTGTCTTATTTACCATATAAAAAAAAGTAAAAGCTTGTTTTTATTTCTTTCTTATTCTTTGGTTTCTTTGGCTGTCTCTCTTTCCAGAATTTTTGCGTTTTTTGTTACCTCTCTCAAAACCTCTGCAGGACTATAGTAGAAGAAACCACTTGTTTTTGTAAAACCAAAGCACAACCTATAATCTTTGATGTTTATTCTTTTTCCCTTTTCTATCTCTACTGTCTTTTTTGTAAATATTTCAGGAATTGCTGGAGAGGTGTCAACGTTGTCAAACTTAACACTTAGGTTTTGTGTTTCTCCCAAATAATAGTTTTCAATGGTTTTGTTAAGGTCTGGAGAGAGGTCGGGGTTTATAAGTGCTATTACAACACTCTCCCCTTCTTTTAGGTTTGTAAACCTTAGATCATATACGTATTCTTCTCTCTTAAATACCTGGCTCTCAGGAATCCTTGCCTCAACATCAATAAAGTAGCTTTGCTTTTCTTCTGTGTTTACAAGAATGTGTGTTTTTGGTTCCTTTCCGATTTCCTGGGCCATGGCTACTAGATACCACAGATCTCTTTTGTTGCTGTTAAAGAAGTTCCTTACCGAGAGAACTCCCTGGTCAATTCCGCTAAGGTTTTTTGTTGCAGTTATTGTCAGGAAAACAACGTTTCTTAGAGGCCTTATAACATTTATTTTACCATCTATAATCGCAAGTTTTGCTTTTTTCTCAGTTGTTAGATCTATTTTTTCATCTCCCTCAATAACATTTATTTTTTCCATGGTTGGTTTTCCAAAGCTGTAAATATAATACAGGTTCCTTTCCCCACAACTCACTTCCTTGATTTTATCTTCCTGATAAACCTTATATGCAGCGGCACCAGTATAACCATAGTCCTCATTTCTTTCAAATGCCCTGTAGTCACAGCTTAGCCCGTTAAACACAAGGTATTTCTTTATAGCATTTGTTTTTTCCTTCCAGATTTTCAGGGCTGCGTTTACGTCAGGGTCTTCTGTCTTTTTTATTTCTCTGTCTATTCTTTCGTTGATCTGGGCCGATATGTTTTCATCAATATCTGGCTCATTGCCCTCTCCCAAAAACGCAGGGATGTAAATGTTCAGAGTTATGTTGTTTACTGTTGTTCCAAACGTGTTGATAAGTTTTGCCCTAAGTTCAGGCACCAGTTTTTTCTCCTCCTCAGTTATCTCATCTATATCAACTCTCAAAAGCCTTTCTAGGTTTTCCTCCTCAACAACCTCAAACTCAAGGTTGTCTGTTGCGTTTCCATCAGGCGAATAATAGAATTTTCCGTTATAGAGGATTTTACAGTCAGCGTTGTCAAAGAACCTATTATATTCTCTGGCCTTTTTCTCAATCTCTCTTTCCTCCAGTTCCTTTCTTCTTTCTTCCTCCGTCTTTTTCTTTGCTATTTCCTTTTCTCTGGCACCTGGTTTCTTTCCCTCACCAAACATTCCAGGATACTTTCCTGGCTCAAACTTTGCTTTTGTTGGGGTTATTGCTGCCCTACCTTTTGTGGCTTTTATAACGTCTTTTATAAGCTCGATGTCAATTATGTTGACAGGTAATTCTAAAGGAGCAATAAAGCTTTCCCTATATCTCAAACCAATAATTAGGAGATTTGGTCTTCCATGAATTATGTTATAGATCAGGCATAGCTTTCTTTCCTGGCTTTTACTTATTGCCAGACAGCCTATCAACGGGTCATTGTAGATTCCGTAACCACCATAGAATGAAAACTCGCTAAGCGATCTTAATAGCCCTTCCTTTGATGTGTCTTTGTCTCTTCCGTAAACCATGTTTAACATAAGCAGGTTTTGTGAGTAGAAAGGAGTGCCAAAGCCCTGGCTTGGCAAGCCACCGGCACCAAACATCATCATCTCCTGCCTTATTCTATCATTTTCAATTGCCTCTTCTAGTTTTTTAGGGTCTTCCAGGATCTCAAGTGCGGCTGTTAGGCTTTTCTGTGCAAATGGCATCTTTATTATCGAGTAGTCCTGAACCTCTTTTCTTATCTCCTCCTGGTAAAGTATTTGTGGCCTTCCCTTTACAACAAGCCTATATCCAAAGTCTGAGAGTATTGGCCTGAAGTCAAGCCTTTCCAGCCTTAGTCCGGATTCCAAGCAGTGGTTTGTGACTCTTCCGTCTGCTCTTGTTAGGCTTGTCACAACATAGCTCAAAGGAGATACCTCTATACATTCTCCTAGTCTGCTTAGAGCAGATGGTTTTACCAGTAAGTCTGTTTCTCCTATCTCAACTGCTTTTTTATCTCTAAATGCTTTATAGGAAATTAAGTATTCTCCTGGTAGGTCTGCAGACATAAACAGGCTTTCTGTTTCTCCTGCCCTTAAACTTATGTTTATCTTCCCCTCTCCCCTTGATTCTCTTGGGCCAAATCCTGAGCCATAGTGTGGCATGTTTGCGTAGTATGGGTTTATGTTTTCTGAGAAGCCAGGATACTGTCCTGAGTAGTAGTTGTCTATGGGGTTGTAACTTGGACCATATCCTGTGTATGCATCAAATGAGTTGTAAAACGGGTTCTGAAAGTTATAGATAGGGTTAAACCCAAACATGTTTCCAGGATATCCAGGGCTTCCCAGGCCTCCTGAAAAACCAGAAAAGCTACCAGGGGTTATTCCAAACTCGTTTCTTGGATGATAAAAATCACTGATAACATTTTCATTGGTTGTGAGCCTAACTCCCTTTCCAGAAGCCTCTAGCTTTATATCTTTCTCACATGTATTTTCAATTAAAACCTCTCCATAGCTGTCCGTGTCTGTGATAACCTCTTCTTCAGGAGTTAGCTTTATACATTCTACCAGGTTTGAATATATAACATCGACAGGAATAACAACACTTAACTTTTGAATTCCATCATCTGTTTGCAGCGTTGCCTGCAAAATAATCTCTGCCTTAAGCTCTCCCTCAACTGTCTTTCTATCTGGTTTGTAGCTTAGGGTAAAGTCCTCTCCCTCCTCGTTAAAGTTAAATCTCTCAAACAGAATTACTGGTTCCTTACCTATGGTGTTTTCACTCTTGTTTCTTATTGAAAACTCTCCTGTGCCATCGCCAAGCCATCTCTGTCTCACAACAACGTTTTGCAATGAAACTCTGTTGTTATTTACGGTACATCTGTTGATAAGGTTAAAACCAAACTCTTGCTTGCCGTAGTCTTCCCCAACAAATATGTTCCATTCTCTTTTCAGGGCATCTATGTTAAAGCATTCTAGGGCATCCACCCCTGCACCAAGACTCAGGTTCATTCTTAGGTCAAGACTTTCCCTGAATTTGTTTTCCTCCTTGTCAGACGCCTCAAAGTTTATGGTCCCAAACAAAAGATCTATTGGCTCGACAATGTCTTTGGCCTCTGTTGTTGGCTTTAGACTTAGAATTATCTGTTTTGTGCCTAAAGGAGGCAGGATTCTTTCGCTGTCGTTTTCCCAAACAACGCCAACGTATTTCTTTGCTTCTCCATCAACAAAAATTCTTTCCAATGTTAGCTCTCTTTCTGTTAGGTTACTCAAGCTTATCTCAAATAACAACCCCTTATCTTCCCTAACATCTATTGTTTGTCTTATTTCCTGAGGAACAACACTTAACACAGAATCCAGAACATCCAACGAGTATTCGGCCTTCTCATAGCCTGGCTTTTCCGCCTCTATCACAAACAAACTACCTGGTTCCACAAGACTTCCTGCCAGGGTAAAGACATAGAAGCCATCTCCGGCATCTGCAAACTCCCCAACAAGCTCCTTGAGACCAAACTCGTTTTCCTTGAAAATCTTGACAATTGCGTCTTCAACACCTTTCTCCAGCTCTGAGTCATGCAACAAAACCCTTATTAGGGCCTGGGTTTTTGGCAGGAGTGTTTGGGGTTCAACAAAAATATCAACAGGCCTTTCCCGCATCTCAAGGATTGAAAAGAAAACAAATATTTCCGCTATTTTTTTGTTGTCTTCTGTTAGTGTTATCTTGAGGTTTGTTGTTCCTGTCTTTATTCCCTTGATATTTATGCTTTGGCTTTTTGTTTCTCCTTCCTTGAACTCCCCGATGTTGAACGCAACCCTGTCCTCAACAACACTTAGTCCCTCCAAACTTATTGCATCTGAGTCTTTCTCAACAACAAGTGCAGCGTTTGCCAAGTCTTTTTCATTGTTTTCTATCTCAAGCTGCAAGGAATATTCCCTGGCTTTTTTTATGTCAAAGGTGGTTCCAGGCTTTGCCACAAACCCATCAAACAAGTTGACCTTGAAAACTATTCCTCCTTTTGCTATGCTGTCTGCCTCCCCAACGTTGTATGTTTCCTCATGTGTTTTTGAGTAGAAAATACTTTCTTCTTCCTCGTCAGCAGGATCTTTGTAAATGTCCTCGTCTCTTTCTATCCATGCCCTGTACTTCAGATTAAAACTTCCCTCAACGTCCTCTCTTGTTCTTATCCTTACCTTGAAGTCATAGACTCCTGGGTTTGACACAACATTTTCCTGAGGAGCAACTCTTTTTTCAGCCCATTTTGCCTCGCTTCCAGCGTTTGTTAACGATGAGCTATCTTCTTCTTCATCCTCCCCTGTGAACTGCGTTCCATATCTTGCAACTCCAAACCCCTCTATTTTTTCAATAAACGCTATTTCCTCCTCAACATTATCCTTATCTCCTACTCTTATATGTAGGCCAAGAAGGTCAGCGATTTCCCTTGTCTTTACCCTAAACCTTGCCTCATATGTCCTGTCATCTGCTAAATCTTCTCCAACTAAGTTTCCCTGCATGCTATACATTCCAACAAACTCAACCTTTATTTTTGGTAGATCTTCTATTCTGTAAAGAGTTATATTAAATTCTGCTTCCTCATCTTTGTTCAAAATAAATGGTAGGCTATGATACCCTCCATAACCAACTCTCCTGATCTCCAAAAACAACGGAGTTCCGATAGGAACCTGTCCTGAAAACCTTCCGTTTTCTGTTATTCCAGAAAGCTTTACAAAGCCCATTGGGTTTTTGAAAAGGACATCTGCACCGTTTAACAATATTCCGTCAGAGCTCTGGACATTGACAGTTACAAACGCGGTTATCTCAACCAGGTTAACAACAATGTTATTCAAAGAGACATCTCTCTGAAGCAGAATCTCCATGCTTTCCCCAAACGCGCTTTCTGTAAATGCCTTGACATAAAAATACCTTCCAACAGGCAATGCTATCTCGGCAATCCCGTCATTGTCAGCAAAAGTTTCGTCAACAATGTTTCTTCCCTCAAACACAACAACCCTTGCTCCGGATGCAGGGATTCCAAACGGATCAAGAATAACAACATGTAGCGTAGATATGTCTGATAGGTTTACTATAATATCATAGTTTACAGAACAGCCACCAAGAACCTTTACAAGCTTTACATCTCCTGGCCTCTCCTCGATCTCACATGCAGAGCTTCTCCTGACCTCAAACTGTTCTGTCCATGCAGGAACTTCGGCTTGTGGCTCGATATTAAGAACATATATTCCCTCCTCTGTGACAGGAAACTCCAGAACTCCGTTCTGTACTGTGTCCTCAAACAAAGGGTTTACATCACCTGACTTTCTTATTGAGACAAGCATGTTTGATAGCTCGGCTCCCTCCTGGTCACTAAACCTAAAGAAAATCCTTCCCAAAACATCTGCTGCTCTCTGGATGTTAACAACCACATCTTTTCTCCTGTTTTCCTCAACAAGTATTTCATCTAGGCTTCCGTCATAATGTGCGAATCCTGCCTGAGCAGGGATGTTTATGTAATAGGCTCCTGGCCTTAGGTTTGAGAAAACAACAGACCCGTCTTCCGCGGTAAACCCGCTGTCTACCTCAAGCTCTGAAAAAGAATCATACAACTCAACCCTTAAATTCATAACTCCAATGTTATTGTGTTTTACAACAGCCCTTATCTCTCCTGTTCCTGGCTCAAAACCAACAGTTTCTGTAACAACAATGTCTTTTTCTGTTCCCTCAACATCAACCACAATACTTGAGGCTCTTGTTCCCTCAAGGATAAATTCCCTTCCCCCAAATATTGTTAGCGAGAGTCTTGAGCAGTCAACATCTATGTTTGCTGAACCACTTACAATGTCTAAATCTCCAGACGAGGTTCCGTCAAGACAGCTATATGTGATATCTAAAACCTCTTCAGTAATTAAGGACCCTCCTTCTGTCCTAAAGTTTAGGGTAAAAAGCCTAGACTCCTTTGTTAATCTAACAGAATAATTTCTTATTTCCACTGTGTTTGCGGCTTCTATCTTGTCCCTTAGTTCTCCTGGAGGAGCGTCAACAACCAGGTTTGCGTCTCTTCTTTTTTTAACCCTTAATTTTGCAAAACCCTTCTCGTTGGTTTTTACAATTTTTGAAATCAGGTTTCCCCTGGCATCTTTGAAGCTCACATATGCATTTGCAACAGGGTTGTTGTTTTCATCCAAGACAGTTACGTTTACAGCAACAGCCTTTGGCCAAACAAGCCATACTATCAGCACAACAAGTATCAAAAAAACTAGTGGGATTGTTGGGAATGAGGGAATTCCTCGGCTTTCTAACCACTCTACCATTGGATATAGATGAATTCCATGATCATCTAACCAGTCCAAAAACCTATACCATCCTTCCTCAAGCCCCATTTTTACACCTTACTAAAAATCACTTACCAAAGTTTTTATTTCTCACCCTCCTTAATCTCTTCCATTCCTTTATAAAGTGGTGAATCTGAGGATGTTGCTATCAACGCAGCTCTTTTTGTCATTGGTTCTCCATAATAAATCTTTGCACAAAAGTTTTCGTTGTTGTTTTTAAGCTCATTAACGCTGTCAGGCAACAAAACAAATTTATTTATGTTTTCTTCTTTGAAATTTCCGATAGGAAATACAAACTTATGTGAAATCCAACCTGCAATTCCGCTCTCACCAATCCCACAGTTATATCCTGAACCAAAGGTTAAATATCCGGTTCTTTCCATAACTTTTATTAAAGGATTGATATGGTTTACAACAACATATTTTGATAAACCAAGATTTTCCAAAACAGAACTTGTTTTTTCCTTTTTTATTGTTATGACTCCTTCTGTGTTTTCACTCTCCACAGCGCTTTTCTCAACTAGGAAGGTTGTTGTATGTCTTTCAAAAGTGTTGTCATGTCTTCCTTTCCTGCAGATAAAACCAACCTCATATTCTCCGTTTGTTAAATTGTTCCAAACAGCCACATGATCCGGTATGTTATCTGTCTCACGTCTCCAATCTACTTGGAGCCAATAATCATACCTGCCTTTCTCTTCTACTTTGCTAAGCATATGCGGATATGCTTCTTTGTAGGAATCACTAAGATCTACTGTATCATAACTTCTTATCCAAACCCATTTTCCGTTTGTTTTATTGTATAAATATGCCTCAGGACATTTCAGATAAGTGTTTTGTCCCTTTTCCCCCACAAATATTTTACAAACCGCAGTTGTTTCTTTATTTTCCAACCTACATTGTATTTTTCCGTCTTCTCCCTCAGTTATTTTTTTAATTTCTTCCCCAGGTGCTATTTCTTCGCCAGGCATTGTAGCCCCTTCTGGTACAGTAGCAAAAGTTTCTCCTGTGAATTTTTCCCCACCAACTTCTTCTGTTTCTTCAGTTGGAGTAACTTTTTCCTCCTTTATTATGTCTCTACATCCTACAGAATAGCTTAATGTTTCTTTTCCCTTTGGTCCTGAAATATTGATATTCATTGTACAGATAGCAAGACCTCTGGAACCCACTGGACTAAGAGTTATATTTAGTTTTGTTTGTGGCTTGAAATAACTAACTTGACTTTTATCAAGTGTTAGTGACTTGAAAACCTTTCCTCCAGCAGCACTAGGAGGAAAGGACAAAACCGGGTTGTTGTTTATTTGTATTCCAATCCCACATGGTTCTTTATATGTTCCAATCATCAAGGTAAGCTTGCCCCCACTAAAATTGAAGTGACTTAGCTGCTGGGCAAAAAAATCCTTTTTATAGGAATGATCACTAAAACTCCCTCCTAAAGAACTAGTCTCAAAACCTATCTTGCTTGCTCTTGTAAACCAGCTTCCCCAGCCCTTATTTATAATATAAAAACCAGTAATTCCACAAATTTCTGGGGATTTTGTAGAAAATTGTTGGGCAAAAACACTACTTGAATTTAAAAAAACAACAAAAACAAAAAAAACAACAAGCAAAGTTATGAGCCAACCTCCTCTTTTTCCCATCATTAAAAACTATTTCTAAATATTATTTAAACTTTATCCTTCCTCACTCAAAGAGGTTAAAAAAATATTTATGTTCCAATGTTTATACTTTCTCCAATGTTTTCTTTGTTTATGTAATATTCCAAGTCCGGAATAACATGGCACTCAAACTCTGTTAAACCTCTACTGTTCATCTCTGAAATACATTCTTTTATCGGATAGTTAAAAAGAAAGTTGTAGCTTTCCCTTGGCATAACCGGCTGTTTCAGAGAGATTTTATCCTTCTCGTTTGTTAAGGCAATTCTTGGCATTACCTCAAAGCTGTCAGGACTAAAATCAAAAACAATGTTAAAAAACTTCATGCTTGGATCTACTATTTCTTTAACACTGCCTCCAAGGCTAGCTGTGGTAGCGCTACCAATATTTTCATAAGTTATGGATGCTCCTCCAATTGCGATATTTGGTGCCGGGTTTTCCACAAGAAATTCCATGGCTTGTCCCATAAAAGACAAAGTTATATCTCCTAAAGCAACAAAGGTTGTTCTTTCTACTTCTTGTCGGAATAAGTGGTCCTCAACAAGCCTTTTAAACTCAAAGTTTATAAGCTGGGAGGAGTCAACCTTTAAGGCCTCAACAACGTTGATATAGTTATTTTGTTTTTGTAGGTTGTTTACTCTTTCATTCAGGTAAAACTCAGTCTTTATAAAGGTCTGGCTTATAGCAATACCTATCGCTATAATAACAAAGGAGACCAAGGCAGTAAATAAAGTAAATCCCTTTTTCCTCTTTGTAAACATATTAAAAATAAGTAATTCTATTTAATAGGTTTTACTATGAAGCCTAGTTTGTTTTTTATTAAGATTTTTGATTAGGTTTGTTGTTTTTTAATAAATCAATCTGTTGGAAGTTCTACAGTCCCATGATATACTCTTTCGTTTTCACCGGTAGCGGTTTCAGGATGTGATGTAGCCGGACTTGTTTCCTGTGATGTTGGAGTTATTTGGCTTGTTTCCTCTTGTGTTTCTTTGGCTGTTATTCTCTCAACGGTTTTTTCCATATTACTGATATCTGCCTTGAATTGTTTCAAAAACTCCACAGAAGGCCAGCACATATCTAACCTTTTTCTATTTTCCTTGTTTAGCTTTGCCGGCAAACCAGTCAAACTTTGATATGTTTCAGCTGGAGGGGTTTTTGTTAATACTTTGCTCCCTCTATCTTGTTTTACAACGTCAATTTCTAGGACTAAATATTTTCCTCCGCTATCTATGGTGTTAATTAAATCTTGAATATCAATCATCTGCTTTATTATGGCGTTGTGTGCAAAATGTTTCCACATAGTATACCCCCCAAGCGAAACCAGAGGCAAAGCTATTGCTCCTACAGGGCCACCTACTGTCAGTCCTAGCCCTGCAGTGGAAAGTGCCCCACCAACAATTCCTGTCAAAGAGTGCCACCAAGGAGCCTTTTCAGTTTTTCTAAACGGTTTTCCCAAGTCAAACATCGTATCCAAATAATATGCACTATGAGCAAAAAACCAACTTACAGGACTTCCTGTTTCTTTGTATATTTTATCGTGTTTTTCTTGTATTTTTTCAAGAAGAACTTTGTCAGATATGAAAATATCTCCGTCTTTGCAAGTAATGCCAGCCTCTTTGTTTTTTACCATATCTTTAAATCTCTCGCTTGCAGATATCTCGTTATCTTTTTTCAAACTTACTATATATTTGTCCTTATCCTTGAGAACTAGTGTTCTGTTCTTTCCACAAATACTATACAAAAAACTGTTTATATCCACAGCACAGCCAAACATGTCTATCTCCACTTCCTTTTCAACCTCTTTAAAAAGTTCTGGGTTCTTGATTTTTTCAATATCTCCTGTTAAAAACTTTATTTTCAAACTTTGATCCTCAACATCTTTTTGCTCACTCATTTGTGTACATACCCACAAAACCTCATTCTCCTTAAGATTGAAAGATTTTGTTAATACATAGTTTTGTAGTTGTGGGGAACGAGCTGAAGGATCGGTCTCTATTATGTCTCCGTTTTTTATTACCCAAACCCTGTCTTTGTTATTTGCCAGGAAACTTTTACTCTCAAACGCTATTCTTGCGTTTACTGCAGGCCCCCAGTCAATGGGATAGCAGCCATAGGCAAAGTTAGGGTCTAGAGGCAACCCGGTTAGCTGTTGTTCTGGGTTTAGCGGATTTAGGCTAATTCCTCCTGGCCCCGGAGTTGGTTCCGGAACCTCTCTTATCTTTGTTGCTCCAAGAAAATGTAGTTCTAGGCCGTCTTTTGTGACACATCCAAACACTGTTTTTTCCTTGTCAAGCAAACCTGAAAGAAATTCATAGATCTCAGTCGCAACAACATTCTCCCCCTCGGAATCAACATTCTGTTTGTAAAACTCATCGTTAATCTCCAAACAACTTCCCTTTCCACATCTTGGTTTCATTGAAAGTTTTAGAATAAAGATGGTTTCGCTGCTTCTCTCAAGAGCAACCTCATTTTCCCTTTCAACATTGCTTATTCTTTGAACATCTCCAAACAACTTTGTGTTTAGTTCGTTCAACACCACGTCTTTTATGTCTCCCTTCTTTCTTAGTGTTCCTGGCTTTAGGGTCATTATTTCATCAACCCCAATTTCCCTGTCAAGTGGGAAGAATATAGGAAAGTTCTCGACCCTCCTTTTACAGGAACTTGTTTCTCCAACATAGGTTATTTTAACATAAGGTAGGGCATTTATCTGCGCTGTTTCCCCAACCTTTTCTTTCTGAACTTTTATCAGGCCGTCAACACTTAGCTCATAGGCCCCACATTCCTGGAAAGCCCCGTCAAAAAGCAATACTCCTTTTATACCCCTTCCTACTATCTCCTTTGCTTCTTCTATGTCTGAGACAGGGTAAATTTCATAAGGTATTAAGATAGAGCCTGGCTTTGTTTTTTCTAAAATTCTTTTGAAGCTTGAGAAAACACTTTCTGTTCCGTAAAACGGCTCAAAGGTTAGTCTGTCGTTAACAAAGAAAACCCTTGCTGTTTCTCTTTGGCCTCCCCCTAGCTGGGAGACATAACATTCGTCTAGGCTTCCACACTTATTTTCCAAGTCAGATGTTGACTTTATGTTTGGAAGAACAGAATCAATCTCTTTCAGCTTACCAGAGATTTTCTTGTCAAGATACTTTGCCATCCCAACAGCGTCACAGTATTCAGAGTCACAGTTTTCCCCAACCACAGGAATTTTAAGAGTTGTTACCCCTGACTCGTCGCAGTATCCGATCTCAACATTTTTTGTAAGTGCCATTCCCTCTGCCTCTCTCTCGTGCTGTGCAGGTCCTCCGCCTATAACACTTGCTATTATCTTGTCGGAATGAATCTCAAAGCCAGCCTGTGTTTCTCCTACTATTGTTATGGATATGTTTTGCCTTACTTGGTTTAGCTTTGGTATGAAAACTATTTTGAACTTTCCATCCTCTCCAGGTGCAAGGCCCGACTTTTCAGGCTCTAGCAAAAGCTCGGATGTTATTCCACCTATTCCCTCAACCTGTCTTGGCTCTATGCTTTCGGGACCAAAGCTCAAGCTTTCAGCACATTCGTTCTTAAGTCTTATCTCTTTTTTGATTTCCTGCCCGATCTCCAGGCTTTCAAAGTTCAGGACCCCTGGATTACCCAAAACTTTTAGACAGCCATACAAAGGAGAAAACAACAAGTTTGTTCTTCCCTCCAATATCTGTCCAAACCCTGTTTTAGAGAGTTGTCTTCCAGATATTGTCAACATAGAATGCATCAGGCCATTTTGTCTTGACGGTGTGTAAAGGAAATCAATCTTGAACTGCATTGCTCCTCCTGGCGGTATCGCAACTCTTCTTGGGTCAGGGAATATAGCTAAGTTTATGTTGGAGGTTGCGGTTTTGAAGGCTCTTTCTGTTATGTCAATTGGGGAGCCTGTAAACGCAGGTCCGAACTCTGCAAACGGAGCAAACCCATAGCCACCGATATAGCTGTTTGCCAAAATATTCGGGTCAATTATTGTGAGAGGCAGGCTGTTTGGAATTTGCAGGTTAACTAATGGCCTTCTTGACATGTTCCTAACAACCACAAAGTTAGTTCCAACAAGCCTTGGGCCAAATCTTGTTTCCTCAACTCTTAGATCAGTCTTTATCAAAACCGGTTCAACGATTAGGAGAGAGATATCTCTTATTATTCTTAGCTTTATGAAAACATCTTTTTTCAGGTCTGCGTTTGTTGTGAAAAACGAGATTTTTATATCCCCAGGAACCATGTCCGTCCCAGGAGGAAGGTTTATCTTCCCAACCTTTAGCTTTACAAAAACAGACTTGCTTTCTCCCTCTCCTAAACTCAGCGTTTGTGGTTCCGGAACAACATTTAACCCGGGAATTCTACTTCCCTCTATTCTTAGAGCCAAGTTTAGAGATTTTCCGCAAAGATTTTCAACAACAAATTCCAACTCTCTCTCAAAATCCATGTTCGGCAGGTTAACAAACTCTGTTTCTGGAAATACTTGGAAGCATGTTCCTTTTCCGGCCTTAAGAGCAGCAGAGTCAACAACAATTTTTCCCTCACCGAAAACCTCTCTGTTAAACATATGCCCCTTTACAACTATTTTTCCCTCTAGATTTTCTTTTTTGGCTGTCAGGTAAATTATTCTTGTCTTTACGGTTTTTCCCTCTTTGGCCCTTAGAACAGAGATTGGTTCAGTTATAAAGTTCAGCCTTCTTAGGTTCAGAACATCTTGAAAATCAGTAAATTCCTCTCCCTCAAGCCTTAACACGATGTTTGTTATGTCAAAGTCTGAGTTATTTTTTATTCTTATGTTTATTTCCTTCTCTCTTAATCCCTCGAGATTTACGTAAACAGGCTCAAGAACAAGCACTTCCCTATCCCTTATATCTATTGTTCTTTCAACCCTATCATAGCCTCTTGCCTCTATTTTTACAAGAAGTTTTCCTTTCATTGTTGATATGTTTTCTATAACATATTGTCCGTTCAAACCCTTTTTCTCTGCCCCATTACCCTGCAAAACTATGTTTGGGTTTTTTTCAGATTCTATGCTTATCAAGGCATCTTCTACTGTGTTTCCCTTTTCGTTTTTTATGTTGATAACTAAGTTATCTTTCTTACCAAAGACAAACAATTCCTTGTTTAAGCTAACAAATAAAGCAGCTTTTTCATATACCTTAAACCTAATCTCCTTTCTAACGGTTTTTCCGTTTGATAATCTTGCTTTAACTCTTACTATCGCTAAGCCAGGCCTTTCAGTCTTAAACCTAACTTCTCTCTCCCCCTCTAAGGCAAACGACATTGTTTTTTTATTGTTCTCAAACTTTACGTTTACTCCCTGCAGATCAACGCTCGCCTTTTGTAATGTTCTTACACTCAAAATATAAATCTTTCCAACATATGCTGAAAACTCTTCTCCCAAGTTTCCAAACTCATCCTTTATGAAAATCTCAACACATTTATCTTCCATACATGAGGCTTCCTCAGCGCTAAGAACAGGAAAACTCTCTGTCTTGAATCCAAGCTCTTTTTGAGGATCTCTTAGCTCTTTTCCATCAACAAAAAACGAAGTCATGTAATTTACTTTTAGGGAATCAAGCTCTCCAACATGAACCTTTACTCTGAATTCTTTTACTCCGCCAGTCTCAAAGTAGATTTTTACCCATTTGTTTTTATTTTGTGAAAAGGCACTTCCTTCCCTAGCTTCAAAATTGTTTAGGTCAAAGCTTGTTCCAAACTCTTTTTTTCCAGGAGCTATCGCATCAACAACATACTCTTCTTCAACAACACCGGGCTCTCCCAAATAAATAAGCGCAAACCCGTTCCCGTCCTGAGGAGCCTCAAGCCTAAACTTTACAAAATAGTCTTTGTTTCTTTCAAGGGTTGTGTCTTTTGTGTTTTCTATTTCCTCCAACGAAATACTTATTCTTCCAACAGGCTCAAAAAACACCGACTCCACAACTATTGTTTCCTCTCCTACTTTTCCAGCCTCAACCATTATTTTCTTCTCTAGGCTTTTGATGCCTTCCCCACTTAAAAATAAAGTGTATTCCCCACCAAGCAGGGTTATTTCTAACTCATTTGTTTCCTCGGTAATTTCCCTTGAGAAAACCTCCAGCCCATCAAACGAAATTATTTTTATGCTTGCCCTAAACTCTTGCTGAGTTTTGTTTTCAATGTTTATTTTTAGTATTCCGCCACCATCCCCAAGGAATATCTCAGCTATGTTCTGTCCCTGTCTTAGGGTCAGTTCATACTCTCCGGTCTCGGCATCTAACCTTGCCACTATCTTTGCTCTTATTCCTATGGGAAGGTTTCTGAAAGTTATTTTTCCGGATATGTCTGTTCTTCCCTTTGCGAGGGGTAAGTTATTCAGGAAAAGAGTAACCTCGGCATTTCCAACAAAGGTGTTTTCCTTTCTAACGCTGACCTCTAGCCAGGCAGAGTTTTCCGATGTTGCCCTTAGCAAAGTTATATTTCTTTCCTCATTTCCATCAGTCTCAAAAATCATTGGCAGATGTCCCTCCCTAAAAACAACAACCCTCAAAGCAGCCCTTCTTCCATCAAGCCCTCTTATCGAAAGAAAACCATCTGATATTGCGCTGCTGCTAAACGAGGTTTCCTTTAACAGGTTTCCATTTGCGTCATAAATTCTTACCTCTGCCCCTAAAATTGCTGTTTTGTCTTCATCTCTTATGTTTAGCCTTAACTCTGTGTTTAGTCTTTCCAGGCTTATTGACCATTCTGTGAAGCCATTTATAATTTTGCTTTTATCTGCATCTGAAATCATGTCTAGGGAGTTGTAAAGGGCAAATCCCTCTTTTTCAACAACAGCCCTAACGCTCTTTCCGTTTTCAACCTCAAAATATGCAACCCCGTCTAGGGTTTCATCATCACCCAGAAACTCCCTACTAATTTTGTCGTATATTTTAACAACTGCTTCGTCAATGTTGTTTCCCTCTTTGTCCTTTACGTAAACCGCGAGAGTTGCGTTTCTGCCACCCAGGTTTGCGGATAGTTTTTTTATCGCAAGCTCCAGAATTTCCTCTGTTGCGTTTAGGTTTGTGTATTCTTCCTGATATCCCGGGACCACTACGTTAACTGGAACAAACTCTCCCTCGGGAAATCTTCCAAGGTTAAACAACCCCTCTGTGTCTGCAAATATTTCTTCCTCCCCAACAAAAACACTCCCTGATGTTATCTGTCCGCCGGAATCATAGTCAACCAATCTTATCCTGAAGGAAACTAACTTTGCTGGTTTTAAAAACAGACTAGCCCTTCTTTTTTCCCTAAGGTTCACAACTTCCGAGTCAGAGACATACTCAGGATATCTTGCAGATATGGTAATGGTTTTTTTACCAGGTACCTTAAACGAGACTCTTCCTTGGGCATCTGTAAAACCAGAACATGTTAGGGCAGTGCAGTCAATACCAGAAAGCGTTACCTCTGCTCCTGCCAAAGGTAGCGATGTTTCCTGATTTATAACCTCAACAGCTAAGACAACATAGCTTGCTTTTCCAACAACAAAGAAAATAAGCAGAAAAACAACAACAGCAAGAACCCCAAAAACAACAGGCATTGGCGGGATTCCCTTACTTTCTAAAAACTCATCAAACCTATCAAGCGGAATTCCCTTACTGCTTAGCCAGTCGCTAAAGGTATAATAGGAATTCTCCATCTTCTCATAGATATTTTTGAAAAAATCTCCTATCTTTGCAAAAACCCCTTCTGCTCCTTTAGGCTCTGCCAATATATTTCACCATTTCTCCTAACAAAGTTCCTTCAAAAAAACTTATTTCTTTGTTTTTTAAAACCTTTCCTATTATTTTTTTTCTCTGTTTTTTTAACAAATAAAAGCCACAACCAAAAACCCATCACAAGCGTTAAAAATATCGTAAGGCGAAAAAAAACCTCGTGTGATAGGAAAATAAGCTGTGTGTTTCCTGTTGAAAGAATAACCACAACCATGCCAAAGATTCTTAGTATGTTTACAAAAAAAACAAAAACTAAGGCACAAAAAATCCCAAGAAACTTCAGGGTTTTTCTTGCCTCTGAGAAGATTATCGCGGAGGACAATATAGAAAACTCAAACCAACCTGTGCATAGATAGCTTATTATAATTACGGCCTCAAGATTTCCTAAGGAAACAAGAAACTCAAATGGTTTTCCGCCAAGAAAAGTTATTTTGTAGCCAAACAGGGAAAGAAGAAAACCAGCAACATAACCAACAAAACGTTCTAGAAAAACTTCTATAACTAGACCAAAAACAAGAAGTACGAGAGATAGAAAAACAACACCCAAGAAAAAGCCCATGCCTTTTTCTATTCTTTTTTTCAGTCCTTTCTTTCCTTTTCTGGTCAGCGATAAGAACATAACAAACTAATCAAAGAACTTTCTTTAAGGTTTCTTTCTTAGGAACCTCATATAAGCCATAAACCCAAGACTTATCACAACAACAAAGGCAAGAAAAATTTCGTTAAGGATGTTTTTTTCCAGGACAAGAAGACTTTTTCCCTCTTTTCTTATTTCCAGATCTTTAAATGTCTCAGGAATTTCTATATTTGCTATGTTTTTATCGTCCTCCTGAACAAAGTCAAATCTTTTGTAAAGCCTTCCCTCTAACCACAGCTCATATGCAGCTTCTTCTGAGACACCTTTTTCCTCACCGGAAAATAGCTTTTTGTAAAAAATCTTTTCATTGTCTTTTTTATCAAATTTTTTCTCAACCTGTAGTGTTTTTGCAAATACAAACGAGGAAAAAATTAGAAGACCGACAACAAAAACAGCAAAAACACCAAAAACAAAATTTTTTGTCTTCATGATAGATTTTTTTGTGGCAAAGTTATTTAAACCCCTTCTCTTTTTTTGGGGGAAAAGAGTTTGTAAAAAACTCTTAAGAAAATATATTTAAACTCTTTAAGCTTTTTTTGATTGATGCCTAAGGAAGAATTGGAATATCAATATAAGGAAAGTGGCGGGAAGAGATATTTAATTTTCAACTTCAGGACAAGCGACCTGTCCCCAGACCTAGCCACAGATCAGCTAACAAGAGCAAATGTTATAAAGGCCTTGCAGGAGTTTGACCCAAATGAAATTGTTTTGGCAGATGTCTATGAAAGAGTTTATGATGAGGAGGAGACAAGGCTTTTCAAGGAGATAGCTGACCTGGCAGCAAAGCTAAGGGTTGAGACTCCCTGGGCTTATGGAAACCTGAGTGTAAAGGGATATGACGATCCACAGCTTGGCTTAAAGCATGACGCAATTTCTGACATAGCATCAAACCTTATATTTAGGGATCCGATACTGGCTTACTTCAGGGTGTTGAAGGAAATTGTTGCTCAGCAATATAAGCTTCCGTCACAGGCTGGAAAAGAACTAGAGGCAACTAAGAAATACCTCTCGGTCTTAAACTATCTGAAAGATGCCTTTGAGAAAACAACGCTGATAAAAAAAGTAAAGTTTGCCTTGTCAAGGCTTGAGAAAATTCCCTCAACTCAACAAATATATGGCGGGCTGTTTGAGGCCCAGGTAAAGCCAGCGTTTGTCTCTGCAAGGCTTATTGAACAGCCAGAAACTGAGAAATTTGAGCTTGTTGACTCCTATGTTGTTCTTGACTCAAATGTAGAGATATATAAACATCCAGACAAGGTTGATTATCTATATTTCATAACCCCTCCAGAGTATTCGCTAAGTCCTGAGAAGTACTTTATACTGGAGAAGACAAAACAAGTGATGTCTGCAAAAGTTCCTAGCTCTGTTGTGTTGTCCTCTGTTGAGTCAACAAGAAAATATTTTGAGAGAATTTATGAGTCAACAATCATTGACATAGCAAAGGAAAACGATATCAAGCTGGATGCCCAGGATATATCTTTATTGGCAAAGTTGACAGGGCGCTACACAGTTGGCTATGGTATTTTGGAACTCCTTCTTTCCGACAGAAACTTGACAGACGTATATGTCGATGCCCCACTAGGAACCAAACCTATCTATGTTATTCACTCTGAGTATGGTCAGTGTCAAACAAACATAATATATACAGAAGATGAAGCAAAGATAATGGCATCAAAGCTAAGGGCAATAAGCTCAAGACCTTTTGACGAGGCACATCCGGTTCTTGATTATGACCTTCCAGACCTTCAAATAAGGGTTGCGATGATTGGTCCTCCTTTATCGCAGGAGGGAATCGCGTTTGCCTTTCGTCTTCACAAAGTAACTCCATGGACATTACCACAGTTTCTGGAAAAAAAGCTGTTTTCCCCAATAGCCGCAGGTATGTTGAGTTTTTTTGTTGACAACCAGATAACAATGATGGTAACAGGCTCAAGAGGCTCTGGAAAAACCTCTTTGGTTGGTGCTCTAATGCTGGAGATAAACCAAAACACAAGGATAATTGTTCAGGAAGATACAAATGAAATTCCCATAGAATATATGAAAAGGATTGGTTTTAACATTCAGCATCTCAAGACAAGGTCTCCAATGGCTGCTGAGGGGGGAATTGAGGTTGCTCCTGAAATCGCTCTAAGGACTGCACTTCGTTTGGGAGACTCCGCGATAGTTATAGGAGAGGTAAGATCCTTGGAGGCAAGGGTTCTTTACGAGGCCATGAGAGTTGGTGCTGCGGGAAATGTTGTTATGGGAACAATACACGGGGATTCCGCATATTCTGTGTGGGACAGGGTTGTCAACGATCTCCAGGTTCCAACAACCTCCTTCAAGGCAACAGACATAATCACAGTCCAGAGACCAATCAGGTTTAAGGGCACCTTAAAAAGAGAGAGAAGAATGTATCAGCTAACAGAGGTTAAGAAGCACTGGAACGTAGATCCTGCTCAGGAGGGAGGTTTGCTTGACCTTATGCTTTACTCAGCAAAAAACGACAGACTTGACCTGCTCGAGCAAAACCTCAAACACTCAGATCTCTTCAAGAAAATATCAGCAAGCTCTGGCCTAAGCTTTGATGAGATCTGGAAATACATAAACCTTCTAGGAAAGACAAAACAGTATCTTGTTGATAGAAGAAAAGATCTTGATATTCCTGATCTGCTGGAGGCAGAAAACACAGTCAAGGCGCATAACAAGTTTCTTATTCTAAGGGAGGAACAGCTTGATGAGTATGGTGGCATTAGGGAAAAGGAGCTGTTTGACAGATGGAAGACTTGGGTGGACAAAATATTGGTTAAAAGACTTGTGAGGGCAAGAGAGGCTGTGAGGGAAAAAAAGAAAAAGCCAAAGAAAAAAACACCAAAAACAACAAAGAGGGCAAAAAAGAAGAAATAAAAAAAATAGAGAGCAGGAAATAAGGAGTTTTGTTTAGGGTGTGGAAATGCCTAAGTTGGGAGAGCTTTACAAAAAGTTGGTAAAACCAAAAACAGAAAAGGAAAAAAAAGAAGAGGAAAAAAAATTACATCCATTTTATGTTTTTGCAAAACAAAACTACGCAAGGGCAAGGATAAAACCCGGGAAGGAGGTAACCTTGGCTCCTGGAATCCAGGACGCCTTGGATTTTTTGGGCTGGGACCTAACCAAGGAAGAATTTTCATTTGCCATAGCCTCAAAAACAAGGCAGGCAATTTTTACCGGAGTTTTTCTGTTTGCCTTTCTATATGTTTTGATAAACTTTGTTTTTACAACCTATAGCGGCTACACATATTATCTTTTCTATTATTTTGGTCCGATTTTTATCATAGGAATTATCTACTACATATTTTACTATCAAAAGCTTCCGATTACACTGGCAAAACAAGAGGCAACAAAAGCCCTTGGATATGTTCCTCAGATTCTAAGCTATCTTATAATGAGCATGAAGCTTGTTCCAAACATGGAGAAGGCAGTTAAGTTTGCGTCTGAGCATGGAAAAGGCAGACTGGCAGAGGAGTTAAAACAACTTTTATGGGAGTTTCAGCTAGGCAAATATTCCTCGATGGAAGAGGCTCTTGATAACCTGGCATATAAATACAGCATTTATGTTCCTGAGTTCAAAAAAGCAGTGATGTCTATTCGTTCCTCGGTTGTTGAGAAGGACGAAATAAAAAGAAACTTTATCCTTGACAAAGCCCTGGAGGATGCCCTAGCATCGATAAAGCTAAAGATGGAAGTTTATGCAAGAAACCTAAACCAGCCAGCAACTTTTCTGTTTTATCTGGGAATCCTTCTTCCACTTATCTTGCTTATAATCGTTCCCTTGGGAGCGATGTTTGGTGCCGGGTTTTTGGCAAACCCCTTGTTTCTTATTTTTCTCTACAACATAGCAATTCCAGGTACTGCCTTTTACATGGCAAAAAGAATTGTTGATGTAAGACCGCCAACAAACCCAATTCCAGAGATAGGAGAAGACCATCCAGACCTTCCAAAAAAAGGCCTGATTTTTTTTGACAGGGAAAAGAAAAAAGCCATTGGAGTTGGAGCATTGATCTTCCTTATACTTATCTTTGGACTTGTATTTTCGATGTATTTACATAAAGGCTTGTTGTGGTTTATGCCTATAGAGCAAATAACAGCAGGCCTCTCCCCAACATGTGGGGTTCTTTACTGCGGTTTTGACAACACCCTGGAAAAAATAGCTTATAGACAGGCAACCAGCGTTGAGGAACTAAAAACAAGACTTACTAGCTTGCGTCTTAGCCCAGACCCGATAGACAAGCAGGAATATTTAAACTTTAAGCTAAACCCAGACAACGACACAACGCCATTTTTCCTTATTCTTGGTTTGATATTAACCTTTTGTCTGATATTTGCGGTTTCCCAGTATGGAAGGACAAAGTACAGAAGAGAATTACAGGAGGAGGTTACCAAGATGGAGGAAGAGTTCAAGGACTCTATCTATCTAATAGCCTCAAGGCTTGCAGAGGGAAAGCCTGTCGAGGAGGCGATAGAATACACAAAGGAGTTTATGCCAAGGGCAAAAATATCCAAAAAAGTTTTTGCAAGGCTTTTGCATAATCTAAAGCTTTTGGGAATGCCTTTGGAGGTAGCAATATTTGATGAAAACATCGGAGCACTGAGAAACATCCCCTCCGAGATTCTTTTGACCTCCTTTAAGGTTTTGATAGACGCTGTTTCCTTAGGAGTTAACGTTGCCTCAAGGACGTTGATCTCGCTTGCCCTACAACTCAAAAACGCAGAGGAAATCTCAAACCTCCTTAAGATGCTTGTTCACGACATAACAAATATGATGACAACAATGGCTGTTTTTATTGCTCCTATAATCCTGGGAATAACAACAGCGATGCAAAAAATAATTATAAAAACAATTATGCCAATAGTTGCTGGAAATCTCTTTGCTTCTTTGTCCCAGGTGACTTCCATAAGATCTCTGCAGGAAGCAGGCGGATTTGGCGCAGGAGGCATAGAGGGCATGTTTGGAAATCTCTCAACTCTTGAAACCAGAATTTCTCCTGAGAACATTCCCTCAACAACATTGTTTTTAATAGTTGTCACAATCTATGTCATAGAACTTCTTTACATAATGGTTTACTTCTCAGTTTCTATAAGAGAGGGACATAATCCAGTTGCGGCAAGACTGGAATTTGCAAAGAGACTCCCTTTGGCGATTTTTATTTTTCTGTTGACAATAGTTTTGGCAAACATTATTGGTAGGACTCTATGATTTCAAAAGTACTGGGTAAAAAAGGACAAGAAATGGCTGTGTTTGCTGTTCTTATAGGCGTTATACTTGCCTTTTCAATCCTGGCAATTATCTACTCTATATTTACCCAGCTTGAACAACAAAAAGTTGTTGTTCTAAACAACCAGGTTTTAACCTCGTTTGAGGATGCAAAGGACAACCCAATTCAAAGGCCAGGATATGTTGATCCCTCAACACCTCCAGCAAACGCTATCCTGCTAAAAGGCTCCTTGTTTTTTCCCGGGTTTTCAGTATTTAAAAAAACAATTTCAGAAAGAATAAATCTTCCTGAGGAATGCATTGCTTTTTCTGTTCATGAGAACCTGGACAACCCAGCATACATTGAAAACTTTGAGGATGGACTTGTCTTCAAAAAAAGACTAAGAGTAAACATCTTCTTTTTTTGTTATACTCCTGTTTCGGATTCAAATCTGGGTTGCAAAGAAAAAGGCTCTTCTTTGGAGTGTATAATGAGAGTCAACCCATTCTAACTTATCTTTACTTTGTCTTATCTACTCTCTCCAAAATCCCTCTCAATCTTTCTTAACATTTCAACAAGTTTCTTGATCTCTTCTTTTGTGTTATAAACATGGAAACTTGCTCTCACAGCATCTTTTTTTTTGTAAGCGTTGAACCATGAATTAACACAAAACTTTCCAGACCTTAGCATTATATTTTCCATGTCCAGAATAGTTGCAAGGTCATTTGCCGGAATTGCTTCCATGTTAAAACTAAAAATCCCGGCTCTCTTTGTTTTGTCTATCTTTGTCAGACTTTCCAAACCCATAATGTTTTCAACCTCCTTCTCAAGAAAAGAAACAAGTTTTTTTTCGTGATTTTCAATATTCTCCAAGCCTATTTTTTTCAGGTATTTTAAGGCTTCTTTCAGAGCAATTATTCCTGCGTAGTTTTGGAGTCCTGCCTCAAACTTATATGGTTCCTCAAGAAAAACAAATTTGTCATAAAAACTCTCCTCTATTGTTTCTCCCCCAACAATAAAACTCGTCATTTTTTCATAGTTTTCTTCCCTTACATAAAGAACTCCTGTTCCTGTTGGTCCCAATGCCTTGTGTCCTGAAAAGGCAAGAAAATCTGCCCTTGTTTTTCTTAGGTTTATTTCTCCATGTCCTGCCCTTTGTGCTGCATCTATCAAAACCAAGGAGTTGTAGTCCCTTGCGATTTTCACTATTTTCTTTACAGGTAACTCATAGCCGTCTAGGTTTGAGACCCAGGGAAATGCAACCAGCTTTACTCCCTCCCTTTCTCTTCTTAGTTTTTCCTCAAACCCCAAAAGATCAAACTCTCCATTTTTATTTTCAGTTACAACCTCGTGTTTAATTCCTCTTTTCTCTTCCATAAGGATCCAAGGAATTAGGTTTGAGTTGTGTTCTCTGTCTGTTGTTAAAACAAGATCTCCTTTTTTAAGATCCAGGGAATAGGCAACCAGATTTATTGCTTCTGTTGTGTTTTTTGTGAAAACAATCTCCTTGCTGCTTTTAGCCTCTAAAAATCCTCTTACAAAGTCTCTTGTCTCCTCCATCTCCTGGGTTACTCTCTCTGAAAACCTGTGAACACTCCTTCCGGCACATCCAGTATACTCCTCATAATATTCTCTTAGCTTTTCTATAACCTTGGCCGGCTTTAGGGACATACAAGCATTATCAAAATAAACAATGTTTTTGCCATTGAGTTTTCTTTCCAAGACAGGAAAATCCCTTCTTATTGTTTTAAAACCCATATTTAGCTATAACAAAGTAATATTTAAATATAAGAAACAATATTTTCTTTTGGAATGCTAAAGCTAGATAGGTTTTTCAAAAACAAGAAAGGACAGGCATTTGATGTTTTCAGACTTTTAATAGCTGCTATTATCGCAGTTGCTATCTTGGCAATACTTTTCAATGTTCTTAACATAATAAAACTTCCCGCTGGAGAGGCAGATCAGGTTATCAATCAAGTTGTTGAAAGAACTTATCAAAATGCGGTTGCTGGTTTTCAGGCAAGTAGCTATGAGCAGGTTCAGTTCGAGCCGGGAGATGTTATTGTGGCTGGAAGTGTAGCAGCAAAGGCAAGCGGAAGAGCAGAAGATATATGTTTTGCATATGACAGCGGGTTTGGAACTACCACCTTTACTATTGGAAGCACCTATCTGAGATTTGAAAAAAACACACCACAAAAATTTAGTATTAGAGTCATATGTGGAAATAGTACAAGCGGCTATACAACTATTAGTGATTTTTTTGATGCTGCAGGGGAAGAATATGATAACTATACTACAGGGACCTATACTGAGGAATGTCTTTTAAAAGAAGGCACCAGCTGTTATGTTTTGATAACCCCTCCGAGATGAAACTTTTTTATACTTCTCCATACTTTTTCTTTTAGATGTTGGAATCCCTGAAAAAACCGTTTCAAGAGGAAAGAGCCGCAGTTGAATGGAATGTTTTTTATCTTGTTATAATCGCAATTATTGCTCTTATCATAATACTTGTGATCATAAAACCTTTGTTTAGGTCTTCTCAGAGGGCTGTTCAACAAGAGCCAATAGCAATAAGAAAAGCCTAGGTTTTTCACACACAAAAAACCTTTTTATCTCCTTAGTCTTTTCTTTTATAGAATGTTTTTTTCTCCAAAAAAGAGGCAAAAAAAAGAAAAAGGACAAGAAAGCCTGCCTTTTGAGCTTCTTATAGCTGTTATCTTAATGACCTTTGTCTTTCTTATTGGTGGGCAGGCCCTCCAAAAGGCAAACCAAGAAAGATGTTTTGAGGAGCTAAACTCAAGAGTAAACGAGTTTAAGTTTAATTTGGAGACCGCAATAAACAACCCCCCGGGAACAATAAGGGAGTTTCCCTTTTATCTAGAGACTTGCCCAGGAAGGGGGAAGATTTATGTTAAGTTTACTCAACTCACAAGCCCTTCAGCATGCTCTGCTCTTTGTGGTGGGGAAAGAGAAAGCTGTTTTATATTAGAGCAGGGCTTTAAGGAGTTTGTAAGAGGAACCACCGATATTCAACTAATAACAAACATTTTTTCTTGTGTAGACGTCCCCTCCAACTTCCAGCGTCCTGCAACCGGCTGCGATCCAATTGATACTGTTTGGACAGAGCTTGACTTAGCAGGGAATGCAATTTCTCCACAAAACGAAATTCCTTTCAACGTTAGATATAAATTTATCAAGAAAGCATCGTCAACAAACCCAGAAATTTGCGTTTATTATAAAACAATAAGATGATTTTAATGATTTCCAAAATAAAAAAACAAAAAAAATGCCAAAAAGGAATAATTGACTTTATTCTTTCAAAGATGAACATATTAATCTTTGTTTTTCTTCTTTTTACCCTGATGACTTTTTTTCTAACAACAGCGGTACAGGATGCAAAAAGAGCACAAGCAAGAGCTTTTATAAAAAATCTAGATGCCGTAGTAAAGCAAATGATTTCGTGTGAGGAGTGTTTGTGTAATCAAATATCCTTAAAACCACCAAAAGTTTTTGAGGTTTTTGCCCAGTCAGGAGTTTTGTTTGGTTACTCTCTTGATACCAACTATGTTGCTGGAGAAAATCTTGAGTATCTTGTTTTTAGGATAAAACACAGAAAGACAGACTCAAACCCTTTAACGGCAGCCTCGGTCCCGCTTGAGAAAGATACTGGGGTTTTTTTCTGTAAAGGTGTGGGAAAACAGAGCTCAGACAAATGTGAGGAGCTTGGTGATTTTACAGACACAGAGGGGTTTACCATAGAATTTTATAGCCCTGAGGATGCAAGAG
>JAFCFF010000028.1 GCA_017608775.1 Candidatus Iainarchaeum sp.
TTTAGATAAACCATATAAAATCTTGAAAATTTTCTTATCTGATCTGCCATAAACCTAAATGCCATACTTTTTTTCAGGTTTTCATATATCTCTTCTCCATACTTTTCTATTAATAGTTTTTTATCATAAACCAAGTTTACAGCAACATTGCTTCCTAGCTGTCCTCTTGTCTCTGCGGAATAGCTTTTTCCAACAACAAAACTATCTCTTAAAAAAACCGGAAATAATTGTTTATTTGAGTTAAACTGATGAAGTTGATGTCCTACTATTGCCTCCTCTCCTATTAAGTCTGCAGCCCTAAAAACATCTATTTTTCTAATTGAAGTTCCCCCACAATCTATTATCGCTCTTCGAAAACTCCTATATCCTAAAATAACTTCTCCATTATCTTTGCAAAAACTTTCCCTTTCTGAGAAATCTATGGTTTTCAAATATTCTTCAAAGTTAGGGTATTTTTCTTCTATTTTTGGTTTCATAAAATCATATAATAGTTTTAAAATTTCAAAACTTATTTTTTTAACTTCTTGTTTTTCTTTTTCTGCTCTTACTGCTTCCCAATCCACATTTGAAATATTTTTATAAATTTGATTTATGTGTTTTTGTAAATTTTTTGATTTCATAGAATTTGAAATTTCCTCTATATCTTTTTTTGAAAACCCCTCCATACCAAGCCTTGTTAAATAATCATACTCGCCTTTAATTTTCGATTCTAATTCTATCTTAAAATTAGATATTTTTGTTTTTATATCTTTTATTAAAATTTCATCCAACTTTGACTCTGTTTTAAAATTTTCAATTTTTTCTAAAAAATTTGAAAGCTTACTAATTAATTTTTTTGATGGTTCAACAGGAAAAAACAAAGCATTGCCTATTATATCAATTTTTAAATACTCTTTCTTTATTTTATCATATTCTTGATTAAGTTCTCCAAACCTATCCCAATCAACTTCTTCTAAAATTATCATAGTTTTACCTCCTTCTTAAGCTTAAAGAAAAAGTTGTTTTTTATATTTTTAAAGCCATGTTTTTTTGTTTATCTGAAAATATAAATTTAAGAACTTTGGTATATAGTACCAATAACAACTATTCAGGGGCTAATTTTATCCAAAATTCTCAGCTAAAGACCTTAGAGCCTGTTTCTTCTCAAAGTCTTTTAGGTTTGTTTGCCTTACAACATCCTCAAGAAAGGAAATTGTCTTGTCATAAAGCTTTCTGTTGACTGGAAAAGGAGTTCCGTCCTTGCCTCCGTGAGCAAAGCTGTATTTCACGGGATCTCTCCAGGAAATCTCCTTTCCGTAGATAAGGCTTGAGGTTAAGGCCAATGCTCTTACCTTTTTTGGTCCCATTCCCTTTAGGAGAAGAAGTTCCTCGTAGTTGTCAAGCTTTAAGTCGGAAACCTTTCTTAGGTATTCTATCTCTCTCTTGCTTAGGTCGCATGGTAAAATCCTTTCATGATCCTGCATTTTCAATATCTTGAAATTATCTTCCCTAAAGTCGTTAAGCAGGTCAATGCTTTCGTTTTGGAGTTCTTTGTTTTCCTTAGATGTAAGGTTTAAGGTGTTTACAACAGAGTCACAGGCGATTCCTGTGTGTGGTTCTGTAACAAAGTCTTTGTTTTTAAGGTTAGAGCTTAGCCAGTGATATCTCCTTGCCATGCCCTTTGTCGAAACATTGTTCATTCCCTGCTGGACAACGCTCCAGTCTCCATCCTCTGTAAGGAAAAAAGAGTGATGGTAAAGGCTAAAGCCATCTTGTAGCGCGTTGTTGTCAACCTTGGCAACAAGCTTGGTTGCCTTTAGAATTTCCTCCTCTTTTTTTGTGTTTAAGTTAAATTCATTAGCAAGCTTTTCTAACTCCTCAGGAGCCTTTCTGCTTGTGCTTCCCTTTCCACCAGCAACCTTTATCCCAAGGTTTCTGTCCCTTAAGGCCATTTTTAGGGCTGCACAGGTTGTTGTGGTAACCCCACTACTATGCCAGTCAAACCCAAGAACACAGGAAAAAGCCTGAAACCAAAACGGATTGCTTATTCTTTCTAAAAATTCTTTTTTACCATAATCATTAACAATAATCTCAGCTATCTCCCCAGAAAGCCTATGCATTCTTGAGAAAAGCCATCTAGGAGCTCTTCCGTAATGCAAGGGCAGGTCAGCATATCCTTTTTTTATCATAATAAGAGCTTACTAAAACTTACTTAAGCTGTTTCTGGAGTTTTTTTCCTCTGAATGCATCTGCCGGGAATTGAACCCGGATCTGGAGCTTGGGAAGCTCCTGTGCTACCATTACACCACAGATGCTATTTTAGCTCCTTTTCAATAACCGCGATATACATTGCTTTTTTAGAATCAATAAATTTTCTAACTTTCCATCCTGTCCCTTTAAGAATTTCTTTCATTTCTTTTTTAGAGACAAGCAAATAATCAAACCAGTTGGTTACAAACTTCTCAAATCTTATTCTCATCCTTATTTGTCCAGGCATTCTCCCTCTTTTTTTATTAAGTTTGTGATATTCTAGGTGTGCTTTGTTATCTGTTTTGTAAGGATCTAAACTTTCTGCTATTATTGTTCCCTTATCTGATGTAATTTTATGGAATTTCCTTAACAATTTCTTAGCTCTTTTTGGGCTTCTAAACAAACCAAAGTTGTTTCCAAGCATGAGAATAGTATCAAAGGAGTCTTCTTTGAAGTTTATGTCCTCAACTGACATGACCTTAGCTTTTTTTAGCCCCCTAAGCCTGCAAACTTTTATTGCTAACGGAGAGATGTCAATGCCTAAAACATCAAAGCTTTTTTTTTGAAGATACAATGAATGTCTTCCTGCTCCACAACCTATGTCTAAAATCCTGCCTTTGGCATGTTTTATTGCTTTTCTTTCGTATAAGGGCCAGTCTTTATATTCGGAAAAGTATTCCTCGGGCCCTAAACCTGCACTAAAATAGCCATCATCTCTTTCTATAATTTCATAACCTGCTTTTTTCTTAAAGTAACACCACATCGCTTGTCCATAACTATCTCTTAAGTTTTTAGTTTTGTTTTTTCCCATACTTTTTCCTTCCCCAAAACTTTTTTATAGTATGGGCCTGCCAGGATTCGAACCTGGGTCTGGTCCTCCCGAAGGACCGATGCTAGACCAAACTACACCACAGGCCCTTAGAAATAGAATTTTAGAAAAGTCTTTTATTCTTTCCAAAACAGTTTCTTGTAAACCTCGGTTATTTTTGGGTTTTCCAGTTTACTCCATTCAAACCAAGTATAACCGTTTTTTTGCTTGTTAGACATTAAAACACACCAAACAAAAACAAACCAAGTTAATTATTTCATTATTGCTTTTAGCTTTCTTAAAAGCTTTTTTTCCCTTTCTCCCTCTTTTAGGGAGTATCTCAACACATCTACAAGATTTTCAACAGGAAGAATCTTTATTTTCCTCAGTTCTTTTTTATCGATAACAACATCTCCTAAGTTGCTTTTTGGAATTATCACTTTTTTAAAGCCTCCCTGCATCGCTGCAAGAATTTTTGAGGTTACCCCGCCAACAGGCAGGACCTCTCCTCTTATTGTCAGGCTTCCTGTCATTGCTAGATTTTGATCTACAGGAATCTCTTCCAAGGAAGAAATCACAGCGGTTGCTGCGGATATACTTGCAGAATCCCCCTCGATCCCCTCGTAGGTTTGTAGGAACTGAACATGGATGTCAAAGTTGCTTAAATCTTTCCCTGAAACTTTCTTTATCAGGGCAGATATGTTTGTTATTGCCTCCTTTGCTATTTCGCCTAGCTTACCGGTTGCGATTATTTTTCCCTCTGCCTTTGACAAGGCTGGAGAGACCTCTGCCTCTATCGGAACAACTAAGCCTGCTAACTCTGTTGTCAGGACAGCCAGGCCATTAACCCTTCCTATTTTGTAACCAGTTCTTAGGAAAACCTCATACTCCTTTCTTGTGTCTATGAACTTTGTTGCAAGCTGTTGCTCTAATGTGTGGGCCAGCTTTTTAGCGTCAAGAACTTCTTGTCTTTCCACCAAGCTCTTTCCTCTCTCAATGGCAAGGTCTCCAGCAGCTCTTACAAGACCTCCCAAATCCCTTAGTTTTAGCGTAAACTTTCCCTTTTTGTTGGCTCTTCTCTTTGCCTCAAGCAAGACTTCTCTTGCTGCCTCATAGCTAAAGTGTGGAATCTTTTTGTCTTTTTCAACTTCTTGGGCTATAAACTGATATATCTTTGCCTCGTTTTCAGGAGTTATGGGCATGTCGTTTTCTAGGTAAACCTCGTAGCCATATCCCCTTATCCTTGAACGTATCGCTGGATGCACCTTTTGGATATCCTGGTATACCCCTGCAGCAACAAGCACAAAGTCGCATGGAACTGTGTCTGTCCTTACCATTGCTCCTGAGGAGAGCTCGCTCTGGCCGGTTATAGAGTATTTTTTCTCCTGCATCGCTGTCAAGAGCTCTTGCTGGGTTTGTAACTTTAGTGAAGAAAGTTCGTCTATAAACAAAACTCCCTTGTTTGCCTTGTGGATCATTCCCGGCTCTACTCTTAGGTGTGGAGGAGTGCCTAGCCCCCCGCTCTGAAAAGGATCGTGCCTAACATCACCAAGTAAAGAACCAGCCCTTGCCCCGGTTGCCTCTACAAACGGAGCTGTTTTCTTTCCTGAGTTGTCAACCAAAAGCTTTGAGGAGGTAATTTCCTGTCTTTGTTTTAGCTGAAAGCTCAGGGCAGTTGCGATCAGTATAAAACCACCCAGGATAAGCAAGGCACCATAAACTATCTCACTGTACCATCCCATCCTGTAAAAGATAAATGTCAGTATAAAGTAAACAAACGGAAAAACAAAAGAAAATGTTTTCATGCCCTGGGCTGCCTGTATCTCCCTAATTTTTTCTTCCTCTATTATTTTCTTGCCCTCTCCTGCCTTTACGACAGAGACCTTTGGGTTGTTTGGGTCTTTTCGGTTTGGAATTATAAGAATGTCTTCTAGCTGGCTTACCGGAAGAATTTCAGCCATTGCCTGAGCCAGCATGCTTTTTCCTGTTCCTGGCTCCCCAACAAGCAAGACATGTCTTTTTTGCCTTGCTGCCTTTTTTATGATGTCTGCGGCCTTTTCCTGTCCGATAACCTGGTTTATGAGCTTTTTTGGAACTCTTATCTCTGCTGTTGTCTTAAACCTAATTCCCTGACTTTCTAGTTTCGCTTTTTCTCTCTTTTTTGTTCTCCTCACTATTTTTTTTCTCTTAGCAGGCATAAAAACATAATCATATGAAAAGGTTATAAATAATTTCCCACAAGAAAGCATTATGAAAGAACTTGTTTTTTTAGGAACTTCGGCAACAGCACCAACAAAAGACAGAAATGTCCCTGCACTGCTTTTCAAGTACAACGACAAACGACTGCTTTTTGAGTGTGGGGAGGGAACTCAGAGACAGTTTCTGTTTGCCAAGGAAAGCATCCTAAGGCTTAACTATGTTTTTATCTCACATGCTCACTTGGACCACTGGCTTGGCCTGCCTGGCATGCTTTCAACAATGGCTCTACATAAAAAGCCTGGGAAGATAGTTGTTTTCTTGACATCTGAATTACATGATTTTGCAAAGAGATTTTTATATGAGTTTGAGAATGAAAGACTTGATATAAAGTTGGAGTTTAGGAAAATAAAGGAAGGGGTTTTGGTAAGTGAAAAAGATTTTAAGATAACCGCGGTCAAGCTTAACCATGATGTTGAGTGCTATGGTTTTTTGTTTGAGGAAAAGGACTCATGGAAGTTTTCAAAGGAAAAGCTTTCCAAGTTTGGGGTTAAAAACATCGCGGTAAGGGAACTTTTGGAAAAGGGAAGTATAAGTGTTTTGGGCAAAAGAGTTTCCCTGGAAGATGTTGCAAAACAAAAAAAAGGCCTAAGGCTTTTTATCGCTTATGATACACTTGGGGAAGGAGAGTACATAAACGAGATTCCATATGACGCTGTTTTAGTACATGAGGCAACCTTCTTGGAAAAGGACAAACAAAGAGCAAGAGATACCTGGCACACAACAGCAAGAGAGGCAGGAAGAATTGCTGAACTAAGGAACGCTAGACTACTTATTCTAACACATTTGTCCGCAAGAGTGAAAGATAATGAAAAGTTTGAGATTGAGGCAAGAAGAGAGTTCCCAAACGTTTTGGTTCCTAAAGACTTTGACAGGATAAATCTCCTTAAGCATAAGTGATGAGTTTGGAAAAAACCTTTATTAAAGTTAATGTAAAACCAAACAAAGGAAGATTTTCTATCTATTTTAAAAATGGTGTTTTAACTGTTGAAACAAAAAGCAAGGCAGATAGGGGAAAAGCAAATTTAGAGTTAAAAAAGAAACTATCAAGTTTTTTTAAAACAAACGTAAAAATAATTAAGGGACATAAATCAACAAAAAAACTCTTAGAAATTTTAAAAAATAAAAAAAAAGTTGATGAAATACTAAAAAACCTAAATTAAAATTTTTTAAAACAGGTTAGAATTTTTTGTTAGAATTTTTTACTTCTTCCTGGCTTTAGGATTGTTGGTTTTGTTGGAACCAGGCTTTCCTCTATCTTTCGCTTAAAGTTTTTTGGGTCCTCCTTGATGTGTTCAAAGGTGTTGTAGTGCATGGGA
>JAFCFF010000029.1 GCA_017608775.1 Candidatus Iainarchaeum sp.
TGCAAGCGATGAAATATAGCTTCTATCAGAAATAATAAAGTCATATTTTTTAACAGCCTTTTCTAGGGTTTTTTCTTTTAACAGAGCTCTATCAAGAGCAAAAGCAAGGGCAACACTTGTAGGACGGAAATCTTTTCTTCTTAATTCATCATAAAAAATCTTTTCCATACCCTCTTTTGTAGGTTCGTCAATAAACATGCAAGAATATCCTTTTTTTCTTAAGTATTTAATAATCTTCCTTAACACTGTTGTTTTTCCAGATCCATCTATTCCTTCAAACGCTATATAAGTTGCCTTTCCCTTTAACTTTTCCATCTCCTCACACCACCTTACTTGTTCTTGATATTTCTCCTCTTTGGTTGGTTGTCATATAGTTATCCAGCTCAATTTTCTTTCTAAATTTTTTCAGGCCAACCATAAGTTTCATCAAAGCGGTTTCAGGAAGCATGTCTTCTAGTCCAAGAACCCCAATCTCCTGCAGTTTTCTCCCTGTTTGATATACGTTAAGGTTTGTCCTTCCGTAGAGGCACTGACTTGTCATGTATGTTGGAGTTTTTCTTGCTAGGCTTTTAATTTTTCCTATAACTTTATCGCTGACATGTCCCAGACCGCTTCCCTCAAGAACAGCTCCCTTCTTCTTTTTTAGAAAATTAAAAACATTCTCATCCATGTTTGGAAAAAACCTCAGGAGAAAAACCCTTTCCTCAAAATTGTTCAATCTTAGTTTTTCATTGGAAAACTTTTCCCTAAGAAAGCTAATCAACTCCCTGTTTTTTATCTCAACGATTCTTTCCTTGTAACTAACTATCGCAATTTCCTTTTGATTTAACGACTTAAAAGCATCTCTCCTGGAGGTATGCATCTTCCTTGCGTTGACAGCATTTATGACAACATTTGTTTTGTCTTCAACTGAACCATGCATGCAAATAAAAACACCAGGAATTTTTTCCCTTGCAAACAATATTGAGGAAATAAGATTTATCCTTGAGTCTGATGAGGGCCTGTCAGAACTCCTCTGGCTTCCAGTGAATATAATAGGCTTGTTTATTCCATCAATCATAAACGAAAGCAGAGAGCCTGTGTAATGCATCACATCTGTCCCATGACCGACAACAACTGCATCGTATTTTTTGTTTTTCAAGGCTTTGAAAACAGAGTTTCCAATTTTCCTCCATGTTTTTCCATCTATGTTTTCACTTAAGATATCTGAGACTTCCTGAACATCTATGTTTGCGATATTCCCAATTTCAGGAATTAACTCTAGAATCTCTTCCTTGCTTAGTCCAGGCCTGACAGCTCCTGTTTCATACTCTACCTTAGACGCAATTGTTCCTCCTGTTAAAAGAAGAAGAACCCTAAAGTCAGGGGCTTTTATTTTTTTTCCACTCGGCCTTTTTTTAACTGCTCTTATTTTTTTAATGGTTTTTATCTTTCTTATATTTTTTTTCTCAAAACCAACATTATATCCGTTTTCTAACTTTAGAATAAGATTTCCATTTTCTTCCCCGAAAAAACTCCCCCTGAAAACATCGTTGTTTTTTAGCTTTATCTCTAGAAAAACCCCTCTTTTTAGTTTGGGCATAATAAAATATTTTGTCTATCTTTTAATATTTAACGCTATTTCTCTATAGCTATGTATGACCTTGTTGTGATTGGGCTTGGGGTTGCTGGCATGACCGCAGCTCTTTACGCAAAGAGATATGGGCTAAATGTTCTTGTTATAGGAGAGCTTGTTGGGGGAATGGGCGCTCTTGCAGACAGGGTTGACAACTGGCCTGGGGAACCAAGCATAGAGGGCGTCAAGCTGATGGAAAAAATGTTTAATCATCTGAAGTCTTTGGATGTAAATATAGAAAAGGATAGGGTTGAGGAGATAGAAAAAAAAGATGGTGTTTTTAGGGTTAAAACCTCGCTTGGAAAGGACTTTGAGACGAAAACCCTGATTCTTGCAATGGGTTCTGAAAAAAGAAAGCTAAACGCAAAAAACGAGGAGAAGTTTATGAACAAGGGAGTAAGCTACTGTTTTCACTGCGATGCCTATTTTTTCAAGAACAAGACTGTTGCTGTTTTGGGAGGAGGAAATTCTGCGGTGAGTGCTGCTCTTGCCTTGAGCGATATAGCGAACCATGTTTATGTTATATATAGGAGGGATAAGTTTGAGAAGGCGGCTCCCAGCCTGGTTGATAAAATGAACAAAACTAAAAACATTGAGAAAATTCTAAATAAGACAATCCTTGAGTTTAGAGGTGATGAAATACTTAAAGAGGTTGTTCTTTCAGATAACACAGTTCTAGAAGTTGATGGGGTTTTTGTTGAGATTGGTATTATTCCTAACACAGAGCTTGCCAAGAAGCTTGAGATTAAGATAGAAAACAACTTGATAAAAGTTGATGGAAATCAGAAGACCTCTTTGGAAGGGGTTGCAGCTGCAGGAGATCTAACAACACAATTTCCTTTTTTTAGACAGTTTATCACTGCCTCAGCACAAGGAGCCATAGCTGCCCACTCAGTTTTTAATTATCTTAAAACAAATAAGTGGTAAAAATCAGCAACAAGTTTTAAAAACTTCAAAATAATTTCAAAACAACTCGTTTGCTCCAACATATTTTTTATAGCATCTTTCGCTGCAAAACCGTCTTCTTGCGTAGTATGGGTCTGCAGTTTTCTTTATGTCCTTTCCGCAAACCAAACATGTCTTTCTTATGTTGCTTAGCTTAAACTCTATATCTTTCCTCATTTCCTCACCTTTTTTTCTTCTTTTTGTCTTTTTTATCTGATATCAGGCCTGCCCTAAACTCGTTTATCTCATCCATTCTTCCTAGCTTTGGCTTTCCAGTCCAGCCACACATAACACAGCGGTATTTGCCAGGTTCTTCCCCCCTTTCTAGCTTTAGGCTTGCGCACACAGGGCAGTACTTTATAAGCATAGGAAAAATAGGTACTGAATAACTTAAAAAAGTTTATGATGGAGGGAACAGGATTCGAACCTGTGTAGGCACTAAGCCACTGAGCCCTGAACCCAGCCCGTTTGACCGCTCCGGCATCCCTCCGACTGGTAGAAATGGGGCTGCCCGGATTTGAACCGAGATCAACTGGTCTGGAGCCAGCCGTTCTGCCATTAAACTACAGCCCCATAATGACTAAGAAAAAGAAAAGCAATAAAAACCTTAAAGCAAGGCTTTCAAATACTAAACACAAGGCACTTCTAAATTCCCAACACTTCCTTGCAGTTTCCAAATATATAACAAGTTTTCCTCAAATAATCTTCCACGCCATAGTAAAGATAGTTGTTGTGTATAACAAATGCAGGAATCTTATAGACAAAATATTGTTTTGCTTTTTCTCTTTCCACCTCTCTTAGTTTTTCATAATTGTTATCAATGCAGCTGTTTATGTTTTGTGGGTTTTCCCCAACCTCTTCCACAATGTTTTCAAGTTTTTCCCTGAAAAGGTTTTCATCCACAATTTTCCAGGATATTTTTTGCTTTTTTGTTTTAAGATCATAAACAATACTTACTTTTGTTGCTGTGTTAAAATCGTTTTCCTGGATGTGTTGAGAAATTGCCTCAAATACTTTTTTTTTGTTGTTTGAACACAAGATATATTTTTCAGCCTCTCTACCTGTTTCTGTCACAGGCAGGGAAACAAACAAATCATAACTTATGTTTTTGTCTGGAATTCCTGCACAACTTGCCTTCAGGTCCTTAGAAATTTGAAAAGGATCACAAAAAAGCATAACTTTTTTGTTTGGGTTTTTTCTGAGATATCTTAGGTTAACCGCCTTTTCTCCCAGGCCGCTTTCCTCCACAACATAGAATGTTTTTTCCTTAAAGCTTACTTGTTTTCCAAGCTTGTCCTCAATCAACTTGTCAAGAACAATTTGTCCCTCTGGAAACAAGGCCTCCCTGTCAACAATCAGGGCAGAGGTTGCCTCTATCTCAAATTCTCTGATGGCAAGCCTTCCAGCAGGGTTTGATATGTCAAGGGTTTTTATGTTGCCTTTTGGTTTTATAAGCTCTAGGGCAGTGTTGTCAAGCACACAAAAAAGACATTTTTTATCGTTTATAAGTATGACAGAGTTTTTCATCTCCCTGAAAAGAAACTCATCTATCTTTATCTCTTCCCCCTTGGTTTTTTTCAGGGTTAGATAGGAATAAACAAGAGCCGCACTTACTATAAGCACTATAACTGCGACAGCGAGATACAGATAAATATTTTCCCTCTTGCTCTTCTTTTTTTTCTTCATACATACTGAAAAACACATCTTATTTTTAACTCTTTTTTTGTGCCTTTTCTGTTTCCCTAGCCAACTCAAAGTTTAAAAACCTTTTTTTGTTTTAGATAACATGTTTTCCTTCCTGACAATAGCCCTGATTGTTTTCAATGTCTTGCTTTTGGCAGCTATTTTCTACTACCCAAAGAAAATAAAGGAAAACATTTGCAGGGATATTAACCTAGACTTAGTTCTTGAGAAAAACCCACAGGCAAGAAGTATTGAGGGCAGGCTCTCTCTTCTGGAAAGAAAAGATCAAAGCAACAAACTGCAACAAAGAATGCTGAACAACAGGCTTGTTATCCTAGAACAAAAGCTTGAGGAACTCTCATCTAGGCTCTTTCCCTTAGAAGATGAACAAAAGATAGAGAAAGAAGTGGTTCTTGCAAGAAAATAAGGGATAGATATTTTTTTGCTGTTTTTAAAACTAAAAAAAAGTGCATTTAGAAAAACAACATTTAAAATAGCTAGTGCTTTTTTCAAGTATGAGAGAGCTGAGATGTCCAAACTGTGACAGCGAGATGCTGTTCTTTGAGACAGAAAAAATAATAGAAAACAAAAGAGTAAAGCTCTTACAAGCAAGATGTGAGAACTGCAAGTTTATTGCAAGAGATGTCTTGTTGGGTGGAAAACACAGGCCTGTTAGCCTGGAGATGCATATCAAAAACCCAAGGGATTTGGACACAACAATTCTTTTTTCATCTTCCTCCTTTGTCAGGATGGATCCTCTTGGCATCTACTTTGGGCCAGATACAAACCCCTATGCCTTTTGTGGGAGTCTTTATAATTTTTTAAGTGAGCAGATAAGTTATTTTGATGAGGTTTATAAAAACAGCTCTCTTTCTGATGAGAAAAAGCTTGCAAGAAAAAATCATGAGTTTTTAGAAAAAGCCTTAAACGGAGAGTTGGAATTTAGCTTAAGGATAAAGGATGTTTTTGGAAATGCATTTATCAACAACAACGCTGCAAGAAAAAAAACGCTCTCAAAAAAGGAAGAAACAAGACTAAGGTCAAAACTTAGATAGTTAGTAAGCCCTACCAAACAAGGCCTTACAGGTTGCCTTTTCCCCACATATAACACAACTTCCTTTTTTGATTTTCTTTTTGGTTTTTTCGAGAATGCAACGAACACCAAACCTATTCCTTTTTCTAAAGTTTTCCTCACATCTTGCTTTGTTGCAAAACAAGGCAACCGCAAACTTTCCCTCTCTGACAACGCTCAACAGTTTTTTTTCGTCTGAGACAACAACACTGTTTTTTCTTGAGAACTCCTTGCTTTTTTGGAACATTTTTTCCTGGATATCTCTTAACTCTTTTTTTATTGTGGTCACTAACTTACTTTCCATTACATGGGTTTTCCTTCCGTCAAGCCGTCTTACCAAGGTTACTTTCCTTTCCCTTATGTCTCTTGGACCTATCTCCAACCTCAACGGAATTCCCAAGAGCTCCTGATCGTTGAACTTGTATCCTGCTGCCTTGTCACTTAGGTCAATGTCTGCTCTTATCTTGTTTCTTTTTAGCTTGCCGCAAATCTCAAGGGCTTTTTTCTCTATTTTCTTTTCCCTCCCCTTGAAAGGTATTGGGATAACCCTGACCTGGGTTGGTGCTATTTTTGGGGGGATCACAAGCCCCTTGTTGTCACCATGGACAAGGACAATCGCACCCAAAAGTCTTGTTGAGACCCCCCAAGAAGTTTGCCAGACATATTTTTTGTTTCCATCTTTATCTGAAAAACTTATGTTGAATGCCTTTGCAAAGTTATCTCCCAGGAAATGAGAGGTTCCCATCTGTAGGGCTTTTCCATCAGGCATCAGGCCCTCTATTGTATAGCTCTGAATCGCCCCAGCAAATCTTTCGGCCTCGCTTTTTTCCCTGTCAAAAACAAAAATTCCAAGATTTTTCTCCACAAGGTTTTTATAATGTCTGATCATTTTCAAGGCATCTTTCTTTGCTTCTTCCGGAGTTGCAAATGCGTTATGCCCTTCCTGCCAGAGAAACTCTCTTGTTCTCAGGAAAATGTTGGTATCCTTTACCTCCCATCTTATTATGTTTGCCCACTGATTTATTTTTAGAGGCAAGTCTCTGTAACTTCTTATCCATTTTGAGTAA
>JAFCFF010000030.1 GCA_017608775.1 Candidatus Iainarchaeum sp.
CAAAATATGACCCAGCAATAGTAGAAATAGATGAAAAAATTGATAACATTATAAGTGAAAGAAAAGAAGCATATGGAAAAAGAAAAAGACTGTTGATTGAGGCAGGCATACTAGAAAAAATCGATGTTGGAGAAGGAAGATACTTGATAAAAACTAAAAACTTAACAGAAAAACAAAAACAAGAACTGATAGAGAAAAACCTAACTAGCGAACAAAAAACAATCTTGGAAAATGTAGAGGAAGAAATTCTCAATTTTGAAGAAGAAATCTCTCAATTGCATAAAAAAAGAGAACAAATAATGAAGGAAAAGGGGCTAGTGGAAGAGGTAGAAATTGAGAAAACAGTATTAAAAAGAACAAAAGAAGAACTGAAAGAAGCAAAGAATGATTTCAAGAAGGCACAAAGACAATTTGTTTTACAAAAGCAAAAATGCCAGTCATTGACAAATAAGGAAGAAATAAACATATGCAAAGAACGATCAAAGACTTTGGCACATGTTGGAGTTGAGCATCTCTTAATTTTAACAGAAAGACTTATCTCAGAGTATGAGGCTCTTGGAATTAACGTAGATTCACAAAAAGAAGAATTTCTCTCTCTTAAAAGCAGATATGAAAACATAACCAACTATGAACAAAAACAAGAAATTTTTGAAGAGATAAAAGAGCTATATAACAACTTGAGAACAAATTACAGAGTTGCTCTTGGAAGAGACTTAGGCTTTAGCTTTGGAAAAACCATTGAAAAATTAGATCTGTTGCTACAAAGGCTAAAAACAGTTATTGACGAGAGAAACTTAGAGAAAGAGCTTAAACCAAAGATAGCTTCTCTAGAGGAAAATTTAAAAACCATAAAGCAAGAGTTCAATGATTTGGATGTAAGGACAGCTCAGTTCAAAGAACAAGTAACTTCTCTTAAGGATAAAATAAAGGATTTTTCTAAATCTTTGAAGCTCCTTTACAAGAAGATCATTAAAATTTCAAAGGAACAAAGATTACAAATCAGGAAAAAAATAAGGCCTAGATTTGAGGAAGGGAAAGAAGCAGCACAAAACCTAACTTGTGAGAAAGTAAAAAAAGGAGCAGACTTTATAAAGGCAAAACTTCTTGTTGACCTAGAGGAAAAACAACTTAAGGGAAGAGAAAGAGCAGCATATATACGTGGATTTATGTCAAAAGTTCTAGAGATAAAAGAAGCTTGTGAGAAAGAAACTCTTAAAACTATCCTACCTTCAGAGATAGAAGAAGAAATTGAGGAAATTCTAGAAGAGGAAAAAACACAGCAAATAGAGGTGCTAGAATGAATAAATTGCTTAGTGTCTTTCTACTTTCCCTAATTTTCCTTCTTTTACTCTCTGGCTGCATACGAGAGACAAAGTCTTTATCTGAACAGAAATCTGATAAGGAGCTTGAAAGTCTTGGACAAAAGCTAGAAGATATGAACAAAACCTTAGGAGAAATAGAAGACGAGATTTCAGATTTACCTGGAGCAGAGGACCTTAATCTTGACTTAGATTAACCTCTTTATTCTCTTTTTCTTTTTTTAAAACTTTTCCTGATCTTATTCTTTTAGAGCTAGACTTGGAGAGGTGGCGGAACTGGTAGACGCGCAGGTCTGGAAAACCTGTGGCTGCAAGGCCGTGAGGGTTCGACTCCCTCCCTCTCCGCCTTAAAACTGGTTTTACCCCTGTTTTTTATCCCAGCCCAAACCTACGGAGATTTCTTTTTCTTTGTTGTTGGAAAAAAGAATATCATAATTAGTATTATAATAAAAATAAAAAGAGCAACGCTAAAGCTTGAGATTCCAAAACCAGCTGCTTCTGGGGCTGTTGGAACAACTCCTGTAAAGGGAGTTGCTCTTCTTGGTATGGTTAGGCTATATGCGAGAATCCAGACAATTCCTATAATTACTAATAAAATAACTATGTTCCCCCATAGGCTTCCTTTTTTTTGTTCTTTTGGTTTTTCTTCTAATGCTTGTCTTGTCTCTCTTTCCATTAGCCCCCTTTCCAAATATCTTCCTACTTCTTCTGGTCTTTCCCTCTCCACAAGCATTTGTTTTTCTTCCAGAGATTTTCTTGATTCTCTTTCCAACAACATTTTTCTTAGTTCGGCTAATCCTTTCTCTATTTTTTTTATTCTTTTAGGAGAGATGGTTTTTCTTCTCTTTTTTCCAACTTTTTTTCTTGGAATCACTTCCTTAACCATTTTAATAATTTAAGAATAAGGAAATATTAAATACTTTGTTTTTTACACTATTTTTTTTCTGTAAAGGACCTTAAGCTTATATCTATATCCATAAATAATAAGATAAACAACAGCAAAAATAATCGATGCGGTTATAATCCCAACTATCACTGTTCCAATACCCAACGGGGCAAATATGCTTCCAAACTCCAAAGACCTTACACTTTCCCAAAAAAAATCAATGTCAATTGTCATATTTAGTATCTTTGCTCCTATTGTGTACATCACAGGATAGAGAAGAATCTCGCTCAAGGTATTCCCCGTGATTATTAAGCCAAAAAGAAACGCAAACAGGTTGAATCTAAACAACCATATCAAAATTATCATTGCAACTATCTTGAAAACAAGTGTTGGAAAACATCCGATAAACGCACCCATGCCTGCACTCAGGGCTATAAACCATATCGGTACTTTCTGGTGTGCAATTGCCTTTGTGTTTCTTTTAAACCAGTTGTAGATCGCACTTGGCAGGGTTATTTTTATAAAGTCCTTTACAACATTGTAAAGTCTTAGCTTTTCTTCTTTTTCCTGGTCAAACTCTAGTTTTCCTGTTTTTTTTTGCTTTTTTTCTGGCATATCTATTCCAAAGTCGATAATCTTTTTAAACCAAAAAACAAGGGAAAGCATTATATTTTTTAACATCTTTTCATTTTCTTTAAATATGCCTAAGGATATTTACTTTGGAACCGCAGGAATCCCAGCAGCCTTAAAGGGAGTACCAACATTTGAGGCCCTGCAAAAGATGCCTTCCCTGGGTTTGGATGCCCTAGAGCTCGAGTTTGTAAGACAGGTTAACATTGACAAGGAAACTGCAAAAAAAATTGCTGAGTTTTCTAGGAAAAACGACTTTAGGATAACTGCTCATGCCTCTTATTACATAAACCTAAACTCAAAAGATAAGCAAAAACTTAATGCTTCTATAAAAAGACTTCTAAATTGTGCAGAAATCGCAGACCTATCAAACGCAAAAAGCATTGCTGTTCATGCTGCTTATTACATGGAAGAGCCTCCGGAAACGGTTTTTGAAAATGTGAAAAAAACACTTAGGGTTTTTGGGGAAAAATACAAGAACAAAAAACTCAAAATAAAAATTGGTTTGGAAACAACCGGAAAGAAATCTCAGTTTGGAACACTAAACGAAATTCTGAGGATGATGAAAAACTTTAAGTTTGTTTCAGTTGTTGTTGACTTTGCTCATATTCACGCAAGATGTAACGGATGCTTAAAGAGGAAAGAAGATTTCTCAAAAATTTTAAAACAAATCAAAGAGCATGATAGGAATTTACTAAGGGACTTACACATGCATGTCTCAGGCATAACCTATGGCGATAAGGGGGAAAAACACCACAACCCGCTTTTGGAATCTGACTTTAACTACAAGGCACTGATGCAAGCCTTAAAGGAATTTGGGGTAAGGGGTACCTTGATTTCCGAATCACCTATTTTAGAGGAAGATGCCCTAAGAATGAAGAGATATTATTATAGCCTAAAATAAGCTTTTCTAAAATATTTTCTGAAACCCTATTTTCTTTTAAGCAGAACATCATATGCCAAAACAACTAGGCCAAACACAAGCATAACTCCTCCCAACATGCTTATGGAAACAAAAAGCCTTGCAAATGGGATAAGGAACAGTCCCAGGGTAAAAACAAAACTTCCCCACAAAAGCATGTTTCCGGCAAACACTTTTTGTTTCTCGCTTGCCCTAAACTTTTCGTATGAAAAATAAAACAAAATATTTAGAAAACCAAGAAGATTTGCATGCAGGTGAGTTGCCTTCCAGAAACTCTTTAGCTGAGTTCCTGCCCAGCCAACATCACCAAGATAATACAACTTGTAGTAAAGATAAAGTGCTAGAATATTTGCAACAAGAATCCAGAACCAACCAAAAACAAAGTTATTCCATGGAATGGCTTGTTTTTTCCTTTTTCTTCTTTTAGCCATCTATAAAAAGAGATTAATTATTCTTAAAAACCTATTTTAAAACTTCTTAATTTATGCCATACCTCCATGCGTTTGTTTCTGGCTATGTTCAGGGAGTAAACTTTCGCTATTACACAAAAAAATTTGCTAAGAAACTCGGCTTAAAGGGCTTTGTGAGAAACCTAGACAACAACAGGGTTGAGGTTTTTTCCGTAGGAGAAAAAAGAAAACTTGATGAGTTGCTAAAATTCTTAAGAAAAGGGCCGTTCTTGGCAAGGGTTCATAAAATTGACTATAAATTCCCTGACAAAAACCCGTTTTCAAGAAGGTTTACGGATTTTGAAATAGTTTACTAATATTTTTAAGCTATTCTTTGCTTTTATTTTTGATTTTTATGGTTTTAACTTGGAAAAACAAGCTTTTTCCAGTGTTTTTCCTCTTGTTTTTTTTTATTTTATTTGGATCTTTGTCCTTTTCTTTTTCCTTTTACCCAACCGAATTTAACGCAACAACAAGCGACAGAGATTTTACCTTCTATGCAATAAACGACTCTGAGTTTGACATAGCCCTTGATCTTAACTTGCTTGATTTTGAGGACGATGCCTCTGCAACTGTTTCTTCTGTAACTGTGACTTCTGGAGGAACAAACTCCACGGAAATAACAATAAATCAGTATGTTAACACAACAGGGTATATTTGTTGGCAGGAGACATCCACAGACACAACCCCCTCAGGTACTGGAGTTGTTGGAGAGGCAGATATTTTAACACAGGGCTGCGTAAAGGTTATCGCCTCAACAGGTACCTGGCAGGGCGGTAACGGAGATGAAGATGAAGACGAGGAAGAAGAGGAGGAAGAGGAAGAATGTAAGATACATTGTCCTGTTGAGGAGTTTACAGACTGGGTCATAATTGGATGTGTTGATGTAAACTCCCTGTTAGAACACAGATATAGATATCCAATCACAAAAGACTTAGAGAGATGTAGGTGTGTAAAGGGAAGGCCAGAGCTGGAAACAAGAACAACACCAAACCACCCAATGTGTATCGATGAAATCATTGAGCAAGAGGAGGAGGAACAACCACAAACAACAATTTATGACCTAGAAAGAGAAACAAGCGTGACATATTTCAACCCAATCTTGCTTAACGAATACCAAAAGTTTAAAACAGGCCTTAGCAACGTCGAGGTTAGCCTGATAACTCCATCAAGAGAAAGACCTTTGATAAGACTTGATGAAACAAACGAATTTAAGATTGAGGAGGAGGGAAAGTATTTTTTCTTTTTCAGATATTCAGAGGGGACTCTTAAGGGAGAGTTTCTTTCCCTAAGGCCTGAGCTCCAATGTGAGCCAAAGGTAGAGATAAGTCAAAAGCAAAACTGTGAGATAATTTCTCCCTTAAACCTTGACATAGCAACAATAGAAAACCCAAGGGGAGGAACAGAGGAAAAAGAAGTTGTTGACAATCTATTTTCCTTTACCCCTTTGTATCCAGGAACATATAAAATAACGATAAAAAGACTGCCTCCAATAAGGTCAGATGGAATTCTCTTTCTTGTTTACTATCCTGAAAAGGCAATCCTAAACTCAAACTTTTTGGAACTATTAAGAGCAAGGTCATTAAGAGCGATTCTTGCGCTTGTTTTGTTTTTGGTGGCCTCAATACTCCTTGCCTTGTTTGTCTACTATGTCTTTACAAGGCATGTCTTGAAAAGAGCTCCAAGCTTTAGAAAACACCTGATAAAGATTTATGCTTATGTTACAACAGGCCTGGTTTTCCTTGTTCCTGTTATGTTCCTTATCTTAACAACACTGAAAACCTCGCTCTATGTCATGGCTGCTGTCTTCTTAATAACTTTGTTTTTAGAGCTTTTCCTAAGCTGGAGGGAAAGATTGGCAAGGATAAGGATTGCTCCTTCCTTGTTTGAGTAAGTTTTTTTATTTCTTCCTCTTCTTTCTCCTTAAAGGCCCTGTAGCTTAATGGATAGAGCATCGGCCTCCTAAGCCGGTGATCTGGGTTCGATTCCCAGCAGGGCCGTTTTTTAGAAAACCTTAATAAAAACATATTTCTTATTTTGATTATGGTTCTTGACATCATAGGAAAGTTTTTTGAGAAACAACGTGTTTTGGCCACAAAATCCACCAAGGAAATTGAAAGAGAACAAAAAAAACTGATGAGAAGGCTAGACTTGCTTGAGGAGGCCA